>DATEPK010000317.1:0-9979 GCA_035273245.1 Thermoleophilaceae bacterium | reverse complement strand
CACCCCGCTGGTGAAGGGGCACATCACCACGCGGCAGAACATCCAGTACCACCACGTGCCGCTGGACGATGCCGCGAAGGTGATCCGCATCCTCGGCCGCGCCGGGCTGTCGAGCCGCGAGGCCTGCGGCAACACCGTCCGCAACGTCACCGGCGACCCCTATGCCGGCGTCACCGACGAGCCCTTCGACATCACCCCGTACGGCGGCGCGTTCGTGCGCTACTTCGTCCGCAACGAGGTGTGCCAGCTGCTGCCGCGCAAGTTCAAGGTCTCGTTCTCCGCGAACGACGAGGACCGCGCCATCAGCGGCATCCACGACCTCGGCTTCCTGCCGCGCGTCCGCGACGGCGTGCGCGGCGTGGAGATCCGGACCGGCGGCGGCACCTCGATCATGCCGCGCGTGGGCACCACGCTCTACGACTTCGTGGAGCTCGACAACGGCGACTACCTGAAGGTCTCGGAGGCCGTCCTGCGCGTGTTCGACCGGCAGGAGGACCTGCGCGCGAACCGCCAGCGGGCGCGGCTCAAGTTCATGGTCGACCGCGTCGGCATCGACGCGTTCCGCGAGGAGGTCGACCGTGAGCTCGAGCTCGACTGGGTGGACGAGCGCGACTTCGACCCCACGCCCCACCTGTTCCTGCACGACGAGCAGGCGAACGCGCCGGCGCCGCCTCACGGCTACGGCTCACCGAATGGCGACCGCCGCGAGTTCGACCGCTTCGTGGAGGCGAACGTCACGCAGCAGCCGCAGGAGGGCTTCTCGGCCGTTGCCGTGAAGGTGATCCGTGGCGATCTCACCCCGGAGCAGTTCCGCGGTATCGCCCAGATCATGCGCGACTTCTCGGGCGGGTACGCCCGTACGACGGTCGAGCAGAACATCGTGCTGCGCTGGGTCCGCGACGAGGCGCTCTACGACGTCTGGCTGAGGTTGAAGGAGCTGGGCCTCGGCGACCCCGGCGCCCACGAGATCACCGACGTCGTGAGCTGCCCGGGCACCGACAGCTGCAAGATGGCGATCACGAGCTCGATGGGTCTGAACGAGGCGGTGGAGACGCGGCTCGAGGAGATGCAGCTCGACGATCCGCTCACGCGCAAGATCCACGTGAAGATGAGCGGCTGCCCCAACGGGTGCGGGCAGCACCACATCGCGAACATCGGCTTCTACGGCGCGTCGATGAAGGTCGGCGGCCGGCCGATGCCCGCGTACGTCGCGCACCTCGCCGGGCAGTACGACGACGGCCGGGTGGCGATGGGCCAGCGGCTCAAGGTCCGCCTGCCCGCCAAGCGCGTGCCTGACGCGGTGGAGCGCTGGGTAAGGCTGTACGAGCGCGACCGCCGGGAGGGCGAGGAGTTCAACGCCTTCGTGGCCCGCGTCGGCAACGAGACCTTCGAAGCAGAGGTGAAGGACCTGGCGCTCCCCGTGGAGTTCAGCCTCGACACCATGAACCAGTTCATCGATTGGAACCGCCACGAGCCGTACAAGGTCGTGCGCGGGGAGGGCGAGTGCGCGGTCTAGCCACAGCCGACGAGCTCGAGCCCGATCTCGAGGGCGCTACTCCGCAGGAGATCCTCGCCCACCTCGCTGAGCGCTTCCACCCTCGGCTGTACGTGGCCTGCTCCTTCCAGAAGGAGGCCTCGGTGATCATGGACATGCTGCTGAGGATCGAGCCGGAGGCGCGCTTCTTCACGCTCGACACCGGGCTGCTCTTCCCCGAGACCTATGCCACCTGGCGCCAGCTCGAGGAGCGCTATGGCGTGAAGGTCGAGGTCTACCAGGGCATGACCCTGGCGCGGCAGGCCGAGGAGCACGGCGAGGAGCTCTGGAATCAGGACCCGGACGCATGCTGCGGAATCCGCAAGGTCGAGCCCCTGCGCGAGGCGCTCTCGCAGGTGGACGCGTGGGTGTCCGGCCTCCGCCGCGACCAGTCGCCGAGCCGCCGGCGCACGCCGAAGTTCCACTGGGACGACAAGCACGAGCTCTGGAAGGCGAACCCGCTCGCCGATTGGACCGAGAAGGACGTCTGGAACTACATCGCCGAGCACGACGTCCCGTACAACGAGCTGCACGATCGCGGCTACGCGTCGGTTGGCTGCACGCACTGCACTCTTCCCGGCTCCGGCCGCGCCGGCCGCTGGGCCGGCACCGACAAGATCGAGTGCGGCTTGCACGCCTGACGCTCGCCGGCATTCGTGCCCCCACGATCGCCATGCTCGTGGAGGCGGAGCTTGATGCGCGCGGCCAGCGGCTGGATGTTGTAGAGTTACCCGCTCTAACCCATCGTTTTGGTGGAGAACGGCTCGTCGAGGTGCACCTCAACGAGCCCACAGGGAAGCCGGACCTCGTGATCGACACGGACAGGGAATCCGCAGCAGAAGCCGCCGAGAAGGTGCTCGCCTTCATCGACGGCCACGCGCTCGCCTAGACCAGATGGACCCGCTGATCATCGTCTTCGGCCTCGGCGTGGGCATCCTCATCGGCCTCACCGGCATGGGCGGCGGCTCGCTCATGACGCCGATCCTGATCATCGTCTTCGGCTACAACCCGGTCACCGCCGTGGGCACCGATCTCGCCTACGGCGCGATCACGAAGACGCTCGGCGGCTGGCGCCACTTTCGCGCGAAGAACGTCTTCCTGCCGCTCGCCGTGTGGATGGGCGTGGGCTCCGTGCCGGCAGCGATCGGCGGCGTCTACGTGCTCCACCTGCTGGAGGACAGGTACGGCAAGTCATTCGACAAAGCCATGCTCATCGCGGTGGCCGGCGCGGTGATGCTCACGGGCATCGTGGTTCTCTCGCGCGCGCTGTTCCTCAAGCAGCTGCTCGAGCGCGAACGTTCGTCATTCGTGATGAGCACGCGCGAGAAGGTGTACGCGGCACTGCTCGGCCTGTTCGTCGGATTTGTTCTCGGCGTGACTTCGGCCGGCAGCGGCACGCTCATCGCCGTCGGCATGATCCTCGTCTTCCGGCTCACCCCTCAGCGCGTCGTGGGCACCGACGTGATCCATGCGGCCGTACTGCTGTGGGCCGCCTCGATCGCGCACGTGATCGCCGGCAATGTGGACTACGGGCTGATGGGCACCATCCTGATCGGGTCCCTCCCCGGAGTCTGGATCGGCTCAAACCTCTCCTTCCGCGTGCCCACCGGCACGCTCCGCCTCGGCCTGGCGATCGTGATGATCGGCTCCGGGCTCGGGCTGCTGTCGAAGGCCGGCGCGGGCATTCCAGGCTGGGTGCTCGCCGCGGTCCCCGTCCTGCTCGCTCTCGTGGTGGGCGGGCAGCAGCTCGCGGAGCGCTCCCGTGCGCGCGAGGCCCGAGTGCGGGCGGCCGCGCGCCTCACAGCGCGAGGCTCCTTGACTCACTGACTCCCCTGCGGTTAGCGTCGGGCAGCCACAGTGTCCGAAATCTGACAGGAGGACTCGCATGAAGTGGCTCCCCAGGCGCCGCCCATCGCCGGCGCTCATCATCTCCCTCATCGCCCTGTTCGTCGCCCTCGGCGGCACGGGCTATGCCGCCGTCCACCTCGGCAAGAACACGGTCGGCACCAGGCAGCTCAAGAAGAACGCCGTGACCAGCGCGAAGGTCAAGAACGGCTCGCTCACCGGCGCCGACATCAGGGCCGGCTCGATCAGCGGCAGCAGCATCAATCTTGGCGCGCTCGGGACCGTGCCCAGCGCCACCAACGCCGTCAATGCCGCAAACGCGGTCAACGCCGGGACCGCCGCCGTGGCCAACTCAATCGGCGCCGTGATCTACGTGGCCGGCAACAGCGTGACTGCGCCCGCGTCCACTGGTTCTCTCCCCTACGACGAATCGGACCAGAGCAAGGCCACGTGCCCCGCGGGGACCGTGGTGATCGGCACCGGATCGGTTTCGGGAGCGGCGGGCGTCGAAGTGAGCGAGGAGTCGATCATCAGCTCCACCACCACCGGGGCGCCGGACACGGTGAGGGTGTACTTCGACAATTTCAATCCCACGGACGTCGACGGGAACTTCGCCGAGGCCGTCTGCGCCGCGGCAAACTCGGTCAACAATCAGATCCCGGGGCCCATGGCGCCGGCCAAGAAGTCAGCGGGCCGCTAGCAGCGGTTCGGGTGTGACGACTGGGGTGCCTGCCGGGCGCCCCAGTCCGTCCGCAGCTAGCGGACGACGATCGTCTCTTTCGTCTCCACGCCCGTGGGGGTGTGGTTGTTGTTGGCGAGCATGCAGACGAGCGTGTAGCGGCCTGGGGGCAGGTGCGAATAGGTGATGTTCGGCGTGAGCGCCGGCGAGTAGGCGCCGGCCACGCCGAGCTTCTTGCCCAGGACGCCGTTGGCACCCGCGTAGCGCGGGTAGTCGAACTTGCCGCCGTCAAGCATGAAGTGGAGGTGGCCGACCCCCGGCATCGGCGCCATGCCGACCATGTTCGGCGCGATGTGGAAGTGGCTGAGGTCGACTGAGACCTTGAAGGACGAGCCGGTGTGCACCACCTTCGGGCCGTTGAACTTCACCGAAGGGTGCGGGACAGAAGCGCGCGTCGGCGCAACGTGCCGGACCGTGGCTGCGGAGCGGTGCTCGGCGGAGCCGCAACCCGCGAGGGCAACGAGCGCAACGGCAGCGGGAATAAGTGCCCTTCGCCTCATTGTTCCTCTTGATCGCCCACCGGGCTCCACTCTTGAGCGCGGTGGGCGCGCAGCCACTCGGCCAGCTCGGCAGCCGGCATCGGGCGCCCTAGGAACCAGCCCTGGGCGTAGTCGCAGCCGAGCTCGGCGAGCTCGTCCCACACGGCCTCCGTCTCCACCCCCTCTGCCACGACGTTGAGGCCCAGGTTGCGGCCCAGGTCGATCGTCGAGCGGACGATGAAGGCGTCGTCCTCGTCGTCGTCCATCTGCGCGACGAACGAGCGGTCGATCTTGATCTCGTCGACCGGCAGGCGCTTGAGATACGAGAGCGACGAGTGGCCAACGCCGAAGTCGTCGATCGAGAGGCGGATGCCCATCTCGCTGAGCCGTGCGAGGACGCCGAGCGCCCGCTCGGGATCGGCCATGATCGCGCTCTCGGTGATCTCGAGCACGAGCCGCTCGGCGGGCACGCCGCGGGTGAGGAGCAGCTGTGCGATCTGGTCGGGCAGGTCCGCCTCGAGCAGGTTGCGCGCCGAGAGGTTCACGGCCACGCCGAGGTCGATCCCCATGTCGAGCCACGCGCGGAGCTGCCGCAGCGCCGCGTCCAGGACGTAGGCGCTCATCTGCCTGATCAGGCCGGTGTGCTCTGCCAGCGGGATGAACTCGTTGGGCGGCACCATCCCGTGCTCCGGACGCTGCCAGCGCACCAGCGCCTCCACGTGCTTCACCGTGCCTGTGGAGAGCGCGCCCTTGGGCTGATAGTGCAGGACGAGCTCCTCGCGCTCTATCGCCTGCCGCAGCTCGCCGAGGAGCGAGAGCTGGCTGGGGTGCCCGTGGTCGAGCGCCTCGGAGTAGAAGGTGTGGCCGGAGTGGTTCTCCTTCGCCTTGTACATCGCGATGTCCGCCCGCTGCAGGAGGGTGGCCACGTCCTCGGCATGGTCCGGATAGAGCGCGATACCGATGCTGGCCTCAACGTCCACCGTCGCGCCGCTCACTGAGAAGCGCTCCTCGAGCGCTGAACCCACGCGCCCCGCCACGTCCGCGGCCGTGTCGCGAGAAGCGCCCGGAAGCACCACGGCGAACTCATCGCCACCGAGGCGCGACACCACGTCCGAGTCCCGCACAGCGCGCCGCACACGCTCGGCGGCAGCCTGCAGGAGCAGGTCGCCCGCGTGGTGGCCGAGGGTGTCGTTCACCTCCTTGAAGCGGTCAAGGTCCATCACCATCACCGCCGTCGACCCGCGGCGCTTGCGAAGCAGTTCCTGCGTCTGCTCGTAGAACCAGGCGCGGTTGGGCAGCCCGGTGAGCGAATCGTGGCGGGCCTGATGCTCGTTCTCCTCGGCCTGGCGCCGTAGGCGCTGGGAGGCCGTACGCACGATCCGGAAGAGGGCGGCATAGAGCAGCAGCAGGCCAACGCCGAGGAGGAGGTAGAGCCGCGTGGTGTCGCGGCGGATGCTCGCGGCCACGGGTGCGTAGCGGGTGTAGATCTCGAACACGCCGTCGGGCGGGCTGTCCGGGCCGTTGAGCCGCAGCGGGGCGTGCGTCTCGATCAGCGCCTCGCGGTGGGGCACCTCGTTCATGTCATGGACCACCGCCGCGACCGTCATGCCCCGCATCGCCTCTTGGAAGGCGTCGTGCGCGAGCACCTTGCCGATCTCCCGGTGCTGATTCGAGTAGAGGACTTTGCCCTGCGAGTTCTCCACCTCGATCGAGACGATCGAGCCGCCCGAGTAGCCACCCCGCAGCAGCCCGTCGAGAGCGGCCACCGCCTCGGGACTCAGGCCCTGCTTGAGGGCCGCGGGGGCAAGCTGCGGCTGGATGCCGAAGCGGGCCACGAGCTTTGCCGACTCTGCCGCGTCCTGGATGGCCCGGCTGCGGATCTGAGACTCGAGCGTGGCGCCCAAGGCGACGCCGAGGATGGCCGTGACGATCAGGCTGAGCAGGCTGAAGCGGCCCAGGAGGCCGATTTGTGGCAGCCGGCGAAATGCGGCCTTTCCAGCCATTGCCCGGGTAATCGGCCCCTAGGGGGATCAGTTGAGCGCTGGGGCGCGCCGAAGCATTGACCCGCACCGACCGCGGTGGTTAGCGTTCTGACACTGGCCCCCCACCCTCCGAGGAGGAAATCCCCCATGAGTTCCCTTCGCCCTCGCCGGCCTTCGCCGGCGTTCGTTCTTTCGCTCATCGCCTTGTTCGTGGCGCTGGGCGGAACCGGCTACGCCGCGCTGAAGCTGCCCAAGAACAGCGTCGGCACGAAGCAGCTGAAGAAGAATGCGGTCACAGGCTCCAAGGTCAAGAACGGCTCGCTCACCGGCGCCGACATAAAGCCCGGTTCGATTACCGGCAGCAGCATCGCTCTCAGCGGTCTCGGCACCGTTCCGGCGGCGGCGAACGCTGCCCACGCTGCGTCCGCAGACAATGCCATCAACGCCGGTCACGCCAACAACGCGGATACCGTCGGCGGACGCACGGCGATCACGTTCAGCAAGCTCGTGGCCACCAACACGACCACACCGCAGATGGTCTTCTCGCTCGGCGGCCTAACGGTTCAGCTTGCATGTAACGCCACCGGCAAGCCGACGCTCACGGGCATCCACGGAGTGGGCCCGTCACTGCTTCGCGGCACGGCCGTCTCGGTGGGCAGCGGCACCACGACATACGGCAGCTCGAACGGCGCCGCGGGCCACGTGGAGACGATCTTCACGCCCACCGACGAGCGTGGGACCGCGACGTTCGAATACGCGCAGACCGATGGGCACGTGGTCAGCGTGAACCTGTACGTCGACGACACCAACACCGTCGGCACCTTCGACGGCTGCTCGGCGAGCGGCTCCGCCATCTCCGGCTGATGGAAAGGGGTCCGGAGGGGCGCCGCGGAGCCCCCTCCGGACCCGTAACCGGCGCCGTGGCATAACCTTCCGCGCCGATGTTCGGCAAGGTGCTGGTTGCAAACCGCGGCGAGATCGCCATTCGCGTGATGCGGACGCTCGAGGAGCTCGGCATCGCGAGCGTGGCCGTCTATTCGGAGCCCGACCGCGACTCTCCGCACGCGCGGCGCGCGGACGAGGCCTTCCTGCTCGGCCCCGGCCCCGCCAACGAGAGCTATCTCGTGGTGGAGAAGATCATCGAGGTGGCGCAGAAGTCCGGCGCCGAGGCGATACACCCCGGCTACGGCTTCCTGGCCGAGAACGCAGCCTTCGCGCGCGCGTGCGAGGAAGCGGGGATCGTCTTCATCGGCCCGCCGCCTGACGCAATCGACGCCATGGGCTCGAAGACGAAGGCACGCGAACTGATGAGCAAGGCGGGTGTCCCGATCGTGCCGGGCACCACCGATCCGGTGGAGACCGTGGCCGACGCCGCCAAGATCATCGACGAGACGGTGGGCTACCCCGTGGCGATCAAGGCCGCGGGCGGAGGCGGCGGCAAGGGCTTCCGCGTGGCGGAGTCCGAGTCGGAGCTGGAGAAGGCGTTCGAGGGCGCGTCACGCGAGGGCGAGAAGTTCTTCTCGGACCCGACGGTCTACATCGAGCGCTACCTGCCGGACCCGCGGCACGTGGAGGTGCAGGTGCTCGCGGACTCTCACGGCAACGTGGTGCACCTCTTCGAGCGCGACTGCTCGGTGCAGCGGCGCCACCAGAAGGTGATCGAGGAGAGCCCGGCGCCGGCGGTCTCGCCCGAGCTGCGCGAGCGCATCGGCAAGATCGGCACCGAGGCCGCGCGCGCGGTGGGCTACCGCTCGGCCGGCACGATCGAGGGCCTCTTGCAGGGCGACGAGTACTTCTTCCTCGAGATGAACACGCGCGTGCAGGTGGAGCACTGCGTGACCGAGATGGTCACCGGCATCGACATCGTGCGCGAGCAGGTGAAGATCGCGGCCGGCGAGGAGCTCAGCTTCAAGCAGGAGGACGTCGAGATCCGCGGCCACGCGATCGAGTGCCGCATCAACGCCGAGGACGCGTCGAAGAACTTCGCCCCCGCTCCCGGCAAGATCGGCTCCTACATCGAGCCGAGCGGGCCGGGCGTGCGCGTGGACTCGGGCGCCGAGGAGGGCTACGAGGTGCTGCCGCTGTACGACCCGATGATCGCCAAGCTGATCGTCTGGGACGTGGACCGCGCGGCCTCCACGCGGCGCATGATCCGCGCGCTCCACGAGTACAAGGTCGAGGGCATCAAGACGCTCATCCCGTTCCACATCACCCTGCTCGACACCGACCAGTGGCGTAACGGTGAGACCTGCCACGACCTCATGGACGACAAGGAGTGGCTGAAGCAGATTCCGTACGAGGCGCCCGCTCCGGCCGCGGACGAGGAAGAGCAGAAGGTGGAGCGCGAATACGCCGTGGAGGTGTCCGGCAAGCGCTTTGACGTGAAGGTGATCGGCGCCGCGCTCGGAGGCGCCCCGAACGGTGCGGCTCCCGCGGCCGCGGGAGCGAAGGCGCCCAAGCGGCGCGAGCGGTCGAAGTCCGCCGGCGGCGCCCCCGGCGAGCTGATCTCGCCGATCCAGGGCACGGTGCTCAAGGTCGAGGTGGAGAAGGGCGCTCAGGTGGAGGAGGGCGCGCTCATCGCCGTGATCGAGGCGATGAAGATGGAGAACGAGATCACGGCGCCCGCATCTGGCACGGTTGAGGAGCTGAACATCTCGGTCGGCGGCTCAGTTGCGACTGGCGACACGATCGCCGTCATCAAGTAGCGACACGCCGAACGTCTCGCGGAATCCCTCGACGCCGTCGTCGGTGAGGTGCACGGCACGCGTATTGTCCGCGCGCCTGACCCATCCGAGCTCGAAGCTTCTTTCGGCGACCGCTGCACCAAGGGCGCCCGCCAGGTGGTGGCGCTGCTCGCTCCAGTCGATGCAGTAGCGCACCAGGCGCCGGCGCGCGGGCAGCTCACCGAGCTGGACGCCGAAGGCGGCAAGCTCCGACACCCCCAGTTCCGACACCCGATAGTCCACATCCCAGCCCGGCGCCGACAGCCGATCCTGCTCGGCGCGGGCGGGATCGAAGGTGCCGTCGCCGCCTTCGAGCCAGCCGCGCTCGATCATCGCGGCCATCAGCTCGGTGCCGAGCTTGCCGGCGAGGTGGTCGTAGCAGGTGCGTGCGAAGCGAACGGCCTGCGCGCGCGTGCCCTCCTTCAGCGACTTCACCGGCGCGGGCGGCGCCACTCGCGCGAGCGCCTCGATCAGCTCGCCCACGTGCGGCCCGGCCAGACGGAAGTAGCGGTGGCGGCCGTGGCGCTCGACGGCGAGGAAGCCGCCGTCCACGAGCTTCTTGAGGTGCGAGCTGGCGGTGGAAGCGGCGATGCCCGCCTCGTCGGCGAGCACGCTGGCCGCAAGGGCACGGTTGTCGCCGAGCGCCTGAAGGATCCTCGAGCGGGCGGGGTCTGCCA
>DATEPK010000316.1:0-2376 GCA_035273245.1 Thermoleophilaceae bacterium | reverse complement strand
GCCACCGCCGCCACCGCGGCGCCCGCTCCGGCGCCCGCGCCGCGCAGCCAATCCGGCGGGGAGGACGACAGGAACGCCGCGGCCAGCGCGAGGATGAGGATCAGCCCGGGCACGATGAAGCACGCTCCGCCAAGGAGCGCGCCGGCCATTCCGCGCAGCCGCCACGCGCACCAGATCGACATCTGAGTGGACGCAGGCCCCGGGAGCATGCTCGTGGCAGCGATGGCGCGCTCGAACTCCTCGGGCGCGATCCAGCCGCGATCTTCGACGCACAGTCCGCGCAGCAGCGCGATGTGCGCGGGTGGGCCCCCGAACCCAACGCAGCCGATCCGCCCCCACTCCACGAAGATCTCCCCCAGCGAGGGTGCGCCGACGGCTTGCGTTGCCATCGCCCGGCAGCGTACGCAAGCTCCCGGCAAACCGGCTTTTCACGCCCTGAGCGTTGCTAGAGTGGCCGCTTCCCCGCCCCTGAAGCTCGTGAACGACCTCCTCACAGCTTGGGTCTCGCTAAGGGCACTGGCACGCCGCGGCCCGCCGTCCTCGACCCCTATGTCCCATGGCTGAGCCACGCGCCCAGACGACCTCCGGTGCCCGCGCCGGCGAGATCGAGTTCCGGCACGTGAGCAAGCGCTACCCGGGGCGCAGACAGGTGGCGGTGAACGACCTTTCGCTTGCGATTCCCGCCGGCGAGATCTGCGTCCTCGTGGGGCCCTCCGGCGCCGGCAAGACCACGGCGATGAAGATGGTCAACCGGCTGATCGACGTCACGGAGGGTGAGATCCTCATCGACGGCCGCGACGTCACGCGGATGAACGAGACCGAGCTGCGCCGCGGCATCGGCTACGTGATTCAGAACGTCGGCCTGTTCCCGCACATGAACGTGGCCGCCAATGTGGCGACCGTGCCGCGGCTCCTCGGCTGGGACCGCGCCCGTGTGCGGACGCGCGTCAACGAGCTGCTGGAGCTCGTCGGGCTCGACCCGGACGAGGACGGCCACCGCTATCCGGGACAGCTCTCGGGCGGACAGCGCCAGCGCGTCGGCCTCGCGCGCGCGCTCGCGGCAGACCCGCCCGTGATGCTGATGGACGAGCCGTTCGGCGCCCTCGACCCCATAACGCGCGACCGGCTCCAGAACGAATTCCTGCGACTCCACCGGCAGCTCCGCAAGACCGTCATCTTCGTCACCCACGACATCGACGAGGCGATCAAGATGGGCGACAAGATCGCGATCCTGCGCGAGGGCGGCGTGCTCGCTCAGTACGCGAGCCCGGCTGAGATCCTCGCCCGCCCGGCTGACGATTTCGTGGCCCAGTTCGTGGGCGCCGATCGCGCGCTCAAGCGCCTTTCCCTGTCGTACGTTCGCGACGTCGAGCTGCTCGACTCGGCGCCCGACGCCGCGGACTCGCCCGTGCTCACGCCGGACACGACGCTGCGCGACGCGCTCTCCCAGATGCTCGCCGAGGACGGCCGGCCGCTGCCCGTGGAGGATGGCGGCAGCTTGCAGGGATACGTGAGCATGGAGCTCGTCACGCGCGCGCTTTCCGGAGCGGGAGAGGCGGCGGCCACGTGAACGCGTTCGTGCTCGCCGACAGCGGTCCCGTCATCCCGAACTTCGGGCGCGGCAGCAACTGCGTGCGCGACAACCACACGTTCTGCTGGGGCTGGGTGAAGCAGCACTGGAGCGACACGCTCGGCCCGGCGCTCGTGCAGCACATCGAGCTGACGCTCATCGCCCTCGGCATCGGCTTCGCGATCTCGCTGGCGTGCGCGTTCGTCGCGCACCGGCACGGCTGGTTCGAGCGGCCCTTCGCCACCTTCTCAGGAATCCTCTACACGATCCCGAGCCTCGCGCTGTTCCAGCTGCTCGTGCCGATCAGCGGTTTTTCGGGTCTAACGGTGCAGATTGCGCTCGTCTCCTACACGCTGCTGATCCTTTTCCGGAACACGCTCACGGGCCTGCGCAGCGTGCCGGAGGACACTCGCGAGGCCGCGCGTGGGATGGGCCTGTCAGCACGGCAGATGCTGTGGAAGGTCGAGCTGCCGCTTGCGGTGCCGGCGATCATCGCGGGCCTGCGCGTGGCGACGGTGACGGTGATCAGCCTCGCCACCATCGGCTCGTTGATCACCGACCAAGGGCTCGGCTCGCCGATCTTCCACGCGCTCAACTCGGACTTCAACACGGAGCTGATCGCCGCCGGGACGCTCGCGGTGCTGCTCGCGATCACCGCGGACGGCCTCCTGCTGCTCACGCAGCGACTAATCACGCCGTGGACCCGCACACGGAGGACGTGAGGGAATGACCTTCATCCACGCCTTCCAGTTCATCGGCGACAACGCGGGGCTGCTCTGGCACAAGTCGGTCGAGCACATGGCGAT
>DATEPK010000315.1:0-5696 GCA_035273245.1 Thermoleophilaceae bacterium | reverse complement strand
CCGCTCGGGGTGGTGGCAGTGGTTTATGAGGCGCGGCCGAACGTGACGATCGACTGCACGGCTCTCTGCCTCAAGTCCGGGAACGCGATCGTGTTGCGCGGTTCCTCCACGGCTCTTCATTCGAACACCGTGCTTGCTGCGATCGCCTCGGAGGCAGTGTCGGCGGCGGGGCTTCCCGCCGGCGCGGTGTCGCTCGTGGCGGGCGGCGGGCGCGACGAGCTGCGCGAGCTCGCCACTCAGGAGGGGATAGTCGACCTGATCATCCCGCGCGGCGGCGAGGGGCTGAAGGCTGCCTTGAAGGAGCACGCCAAGGTGCCGGTGATCTACGCGGCGTCCGGCAACTGCCACGTGTACGTGGACGAGAGCGCGGACCTGGATGACGCGGTTGCGATCACGTTGAACGCGAAGGTGCAGCGGCCGAGCGTGTGCAATGCGGCGGAGACGCTGCTCGTGCACTCGTCGATCGCGCCGGCCTTTTTGCCGCGTGCGCTTTCCGAGCTACGTGAGTCCGGGGTCGAGCTGCGGGTTGATGAGCGCACGCGCTCGTTCGCCGGCGAGCTGGCGGATTCTCTCAACGAGGCGTCCGAGGCCGACTGGGCGACGGAGTACCACGCGCTCATCCTCGCGGTGAAGGTGGTGGATTCGGCCGAAGAGGCGATCGAGCATGTGAATCGCTACACGAGCGGGCATTCCGACGCAGTGGTCACGCAATCGGCCGAGGTGGCGCGAGCATTCACGTCCGGCGTCGACACCGCCTGCGTATACGTGAACGCATCCACGCGCTTCACCGACGGCGGCGAGTTCGGCATGGGTGCCGAGATCGGCAACTCAACGCAGAAGCTTCACGCGCGCGGGCCGATCGGTCTGCGCGAGCTGTGCACGTACAAGTACGTGGTCGAGGGCTCCGGGCAGGTGAGGGAGTAGCGGCCGCGCGAGTTGGAATCCTGGGCGGGACGTTCAACCCGCCCCATATCGGTCATCTGGTCTGCGCGCAGGAGGCGCAGCTCTGCCTCGGGCTGGACACGGTCGTGTGGATCCCCGCCGGCGTGCCCCCGCACCGCGAGGTGGAGGGCGATCCGGGCCCCGAAGCGCGCTACGAGATGTGCGAGCTGGCTGTTTCCGCGGACGAGCGGTTTTCGTTGTCGCGCGTGGAACTCGAGCGCGAGGGGCCGTCGTACACGGTGGACACGCTGCGGTCGTTGCGCGAGGCGTCGCCGGAGGACGAGCTCTTCCTGATCTTGGGCGGGGACCAGGCGGCGTCGCTGCGGTCGTGGCACGAGCCGGAGGAGGTGCTGTCGCTCGCGACCATCGCCGTGGTCGAGCGGACGGGCTATGCGCGGCCGGCGATCGGCGTGCAGCTGTCCGGGCTGCGCGGTGCAGAGAAGCTCGTGTTCTTCGACATGCCGCGGGTGGACGTATCGTCGTCGATGGTGCGGCGGCGCGCGCGTGAGGGCAAGCCGATTCGTTATCTCGTGCCCGACAAGGTGGCGAACTACATCGGCGCGCAGAGCCTGTATGGGTCGTCGGCGCCGGTGGCGGCGGAGTCATGAGCGCGTCGACGTCCTCCGAGGATCGTTCGCTCGCGCTGGCCGAGCAGATCGCCGAGATCGCCTCGGACAAGAAGGCGATCGACGTGCGGATCCTGGATCTGCGGGGTGTGGTTGGTTACACCGATTACTTCGTGATCTGCAGCGGCAACACCGAGCGGCAGACGAAGGCGATCCACGACGGGATCCACAAGGAGCTGAAGGATTCGGGTGGACTGCTCCCGCGGCGCACGGAGGGCGAGCGCCAGGCGCGCTGGATCCTGATGGACTACCTCGACTGCGTGGTGCACATCTTCACGCCCGAGGCACGTTCGTTCTACCGGCTCGAGCAGCTGTGGGGCGAGGTGCCGGCGCGGTCCGTGGGCTAGCCCGACCGGGCGGGCACCTCGGCCAGGCGTGCGAGCGCCTTCACCAACTCGTCGGTTTTCGAGAGCCAGGGTGAGTGGTCGGTGTCGAACTCGATCACTTCGACGCAGGGCGTCTCGTTGATCATCCGGCGCTGAAGGGCGGGCGGGATCGCGCGATCCTGGTTGCACGTCACGTAGGCGCGCGGCAACGCCTGTGACCGCGGATCTTCGATGTCCACCGGAGCGGCGAACGGGGCCAGCGGCTGCGGGCGCATCCGCGTGGTGGCCCACGCCGCCTGCTCGTCGGTGCAGCTGCCGTAGAGCACAGCGGGCGCGACGGCGGCCGGGAGGGTGGCCAGCGGGGGATCGCCATCGACCACGAGGTTGGCCTGCACCTGGTCGCCTTCGCCTTCCGGGGTGTGGGTCAGGTCGAGCAGGCTCTGGCCGTGCTGCGGCATGAACGCCGACACGTACACGAGCAGCGAGATGCGCGCCGGGCAACGGCCGGCGGCGTGCGTGATAGCCACCCCGCCCATGCTGTGACCCACCAGGATGGCGGGCTCCTCGTGCTCGGCGAGCGCGTCGCAGATGCGCGCCGCATAGGCGTCCAGGGTGACCTCCTCCGCCGGCGTCTGGTCATCGCCCGACCCGGGCAGGTCGATCGCGTCGACGGTGTGACCGGCCTCGCGCAGCCGGTCGGCAACGGGCTCCCACACCCAGGCGCCGCTGAACGCGCCGTGGACCAATACGAAACGAGCCATGTCCTCTTCTCCTCCTTGGGTCACGGCACTGTAACGGGTCTGCAACAGGCATTCCAGAGCCATTTTTCCGTCCGCGGCACGAACTAGTGTTCCTACTCGATTATTGGGGAGATGGAACGTCAGGGCTCGCTCGTCCCCCAACAGGCGGGAGGGGCGCGAGGAGCGAAGCCCCGTAGGACTGCGCCGCCCGCCACCCCAGAACGAAGCGCAGTCATCGATTACCGTCCGTGCGGTGTCACCCAGCGTCGGGACCTTGGAGGAGTTCGATGCGGCCATCAAAGCGTTTCCGAACACGGGTGGGTTCGACCTCGTTTGGTCCGCAGGGGCACTGCAATCCGCTCAGCAGTCGCTCCGTCGGCATGGTCTCTGCCTCGTTGGCGAAGTTCATGGCGTCGCCGAGAACGCGCTTGTGATTGAGCGTCTTGTTGCCGAACTTGGGGCCGATGTCGTGGCGTTGGAGTGGCCCGAGGGACTTGAGCGTGCTGTCGATGACTTGGCGCGGCTCGGCGATGGTCCGCGAATGCTGGCGGGCGAGACGGGTCAGCGGAGCCATGCCGACCTTGCCGCCGGCGTTGCATGGTTCGGCGACGGTCGCATCACCGCGGGTCACTTCGCCGTGCTGCGACGCATCAAGGCACGCGTCGCAGCAGTTGATGAGACCAGCTCGTCAAGTCCCGCTGCGCGAGACGCCGCGATGGCTCGGAACGTGGAGTCTCTGCTGCGGTCTCGGAGTGGCCGCGTCTTGTTTGTTGCCGGCAACCTCCATACGCAATTCCGCCCGTACCGGCACTACCGCGGGGCAGGCGTACACCTTGGCCGCAGCCGACCCGACCTCTGTGCACTCGACATCCACTACGCGCGCGGCCGCTTCTGGAACGACGGACCTCGAACTTTCCACGCCTCGGCGCCACCGACTGGGCCGCATCTGCTGGTGCCGAAGGCCACCGAGGCGGTCGTCCTGCAGCCTAGGCGCCAGGGCGCGATGGCGCACGCCTGCCCAGGCAGGCGTGCTAGGTGAACAGCGACGGCGCGCGCTTGACGTCGTCGTGGGGTCGCTGGTTGAGCTGCGGTCGTCCGCGGTGGGCTTCCAGGTAGATGCGGATGGCCTTGGCGAACTCGCGCTGGTTGGCGTGGCCGTTGAGCCCGACGGTCAGTAGGTCGAGCAGCTTGATGGTGCGGGCTCGGTTCGCGAGCCGCTTGGCGCGGTCGCCGAGCAGCTCGTCGCGGAGCTTGTGGATGACGGCTTCGGCGGCGCCGGTCGAGTAGGGGCCCTTGCGCCAGCGGTTGGCCGCTTGAGCTCGGATGCGCGCGCCGTGCAGGTCTATCCAGCGCAGGGCGGCCGGCATGGGCGTGCCGCTCTTGTGCTCGTGCTCGACCGCGTGCACGAAGCTGTCCCACTCGAAGGGGCTGAACAGGGAGCGCTCGTAGCACGGCACAGCCATCTCCCTGAACGTAATCGGCCTTCGGGACCCAGTTCTGAGCCTCCAAGCCTGGTCCCGAAGCCGCAGCGGCCTACCGACCAGCTACCGCGACGGCGACTGCGGCGAGGACGGCTCGGCAATCAGCGCGTACATGACGACGTCGACGCGGTGTCCCGGGCGTAGCTCGAAGAATGACCGCAGCACGCCCTCGCGGGTGTAGCCGGCACGCTCGGCCACGCGCCTGCTCGCGCTGTTGTCAACCGGGATGGGGAGCTCAAGGCGCCGAATGCCGAGCGTGTCCATCGCCCAGCGGCCAACGAGGAGTACGGCGCGTGTGGCGACGCCCCGGCCTCGCCCGCTCGCCCCCACGGCATAGCCAAGCTCGGCGCGGCCATCGCCCCGGAACATCAGGTCGATGCCGCCCAGCAGCGTTCCGCTCATGTCACGGATGGCGAACGGCACCAGCTCGCCGTTTCGGTGACGCTCCTCGCCCCGGCGGATTCCTTCGGCGGCCCGCTCGACGGTGTACGGGAACGGCATCCGCGACCAGCGCTCCACGTCAGGGTCGTCGAAGGCCCGAGCACGAGCGGCGGCGTCGTCTTGGCGCCATCCAGACAGGACGACCATGCCATCAGTCAGGGGTGGGTCCGGAACCGGGGCGGGGCTCATACGCCGAAACCGTAGCCCGCGACCGTCACGCGCCGGGTTCTATCCATATCCCGGATAATCGAGTGGGAACTAGTGTTCGTGTCGTGGAATTGACTCCGAGTCAGAAAGGCGCGATCGCGGAGACTGCAATCACAGCCGAGGCGGTACGGCTGGGGATAGGCGTTTACCGGCCAGTGAACGAGGGCGAGCGCTGCGACCTGATTTTCAATCTGCATCCCCAGCTCGTCCGAGTGCAGTGCAAGTGGGGGAGTAGGCAGGGCCAAATCATCAGCATCCGTACCTCCACGAGCCGTCTCACGCCGAGTGGCTATTTACGCACCACCTACTCCGAAGACGAGATCGATGCGATCGTCGCTTACTGCGCAGATCTCAATCAGTGCTACTTCCTGCCGATCGCTATGGTCGCGGGGAAGTCGTACATACACCTCCGCCTTTCGCCCTCTAAGAACCGGCAGCGCAGCGGTATAAACTGGGCAGAGTCATATCTCCTTGGGGCTATAGCTCAGTTGGGAGAGCGTCCGGCTGGCAGCCGGGAGGTCGTCGGTTCGAGCCCGACTAGCTCCACTGAAAAAGCCGCCCACAACGGGCGGCTTTTCTCATGAATGAAAGGGCTACTCGCCGCCGCCGCAGAAGCCTGAACGCGAGGAGTTGAGGGCGACGAGACCACGCAATGTCTCTCCATCTTCGTCCACCACCACGAGCCGACGTGTGGACTCCGCGTCGAGCAGGGCAATCGCCTCACGCATGGGCGTCGTCGGACGTACGGTGGCGGTCGGTGTGACGGCGAAGTCGATTGCCGCCGCCTCGTCCGGCGTCGAGTCGGACACGTTGTCCCTCTCGATCGCTGCACGGAAGCGGCCGTCGTCGACGAGCAGGCCGGTCTGCACGCTGCCGTTCTCGAACAGCTGGCGTACGTCGCCGACGGTGGCCTCGAGCGGCAGCGTCTTCGGC
>DATEPK010000314.1:0-9482 GCA_035273245.1 Thermoleophilaceae bacterium | reverse complement strand
GACACGTAGACGACGCGCTTCGCCCCGGCCTCGATCATGCGGCGCACGATCTTCTGAGAGAGACCGGCGCGCGGCGGGTCCACCACGAGCACATCGGGCGCGCCCGCCTCCTCCACGAGCGGACGCATCGCGGTGCGAACGTCACCGGCGTAGAAGCGCGCGTTGTCGATCCCGTTGAGGCGGGCGTTCCCGATCGCGTCCGCCACCGCCTGCTCCACGAGCTCGATGCCCCACACCTCGCCGGCCGCGGGAGCGAGCGCCAGCGCGATCGTGCCGATGCCGCTGAAGAGGTCGTACACGCGCTCGCGCCCGCTCAGCTCCGCGAGCTCCACGGCCGTGCCGTAGAGGCGCTCCGCCATCTCCGTATTGGTCTGGAAGAAGGCGTCCGGCGAGATGCGGAAGCGCAGCCGCTCGCCGGCGCAAGTGAGCTCCTCCTCGATCGTCGCGGAGCCGGTGAGCAGATCCGTTTCGCCCTCGCGTGTGGTCTCGGCCACGCCGCCGGTGCGCGTCCAGAGCACGCCCGTCGCCTCGATCGCCTCGGCAAGCTCGAGCGCGCGAAAGTCGCCCTCGCTCGTGACGACGCGCGCCTGGAGCTGGCCGCTCCGCCGCCCCTCTCTCACCACGAGGTTGCGCAAGAGCCCGCTCCCCCCACGGCGGTCGTACGCGGACAGGCCCTCCTCGCGGCACCACGCCTTCACCGTCTCGCGCACCGCGTCAACGCGCTCCGAGGCGAGGATGTCCTCGCTCACGTCGTCGATTTCGTTCCAGCGTCCCGGCCGGTGGAAACCGAGCACGAGCGTGCCGTCGGATGACTCGCCGAAGGAGTACTCGAGCTTGTTGCGATAGCGCCACGGCTCGACCGCCGGAACGATCGGCTCGACCAGCACGTCGTCGAAGCCGCCGATGCGGGTGAGCGCCTCGCGGACCTGGAATTCCTTCTCCGCAAGCTGCCGCTCATAGGGGAGCACCTGCCAGGGCGCGCCGGGATGCGGCGCGCGCGGCTCGATGCGGTCCGCGCTCGGCTCGAGCAGCTCCACGACGCGGGCTTCGGCGTACGCGCGCTTGCGCTTCGTGACGCGTGCGCGGACGCGGTCGCCCGGCACCCCGCCCTGCACGAACAGCACGTAGCCGTCGAGCCGCGCCACGCCCGCGCCGCCGTACGCGAGCGAGTCGATCGACAGCTCGAGCTCGGCGCCCTTCTGCGGGCGGGTGCCGGTTGGTGAGGAGGACTCCACGATCTTTATGCTGGCAGCCCGTGAACCTGACCGCCTATCGCGACGACGCCGAGGAGTTCGTCTCGTCACTCGACCGGGAGTACTACCGGCACTTCGCGGGACTGCAGGACGAGTTCGACATCGAGGCGATCTACGAGCGGCACGCGCAGCTGTTCTCGCGCGACAGCGTGGAGCGGCTGCGCGAGGAGGGCACGACGCAGCTCGTGGAGTTCGCCGTCCATGGCTTCATCGGTCGTGCGACGAAGGCGGAGAGCGCAGAGCTCGCGCGGCGGGAGGCGGCGCTCGAGATCGAGGTGGACGGCGAGCGCCTGCCGTTCAGGCAGTCGGCGGTCATCCAGGCGAACGAGCCGGGTCCGGAGCGGCGTGCCGCGATCGAGTCGGCCCGCCTGGAGGCTGCCGAGCGGGAGCTCGATCCATTGCTGCGCGAGGCGCTCGAGCGCTCGCACGCGCTTGCCAGGGAGCTCGGCTGGCCGAGCATGCGCGCGATGTGCGAGGAGCTGTCGGGGATCGACCTCGGCGCGCTCGAGTCCCAGACCTCGGCGTTCCTCGACAGCACGGAGAGCATCTACGAGGAGATCGTCTCCGGACCGCTCGAGACCGAGCTGGGCTACGGATTCGAGCGCTTCCAGCGGGCGGACATGGCGTACTTCTTCCGTGCCCCGTCGCTCGACGGCGTCTACCCCGACGCTCGGCTGCTCGAGAGCCTCGAGCAGACGCTCAGCGGGCTCAAGCTCAACCCGCCCGGCGTGATCCTCGACGTGGACCAGCGGCCGAAGAAGACGCCGCGTGCCTTCTGCGCGCCGGTGCGCGTGCCGGACGAGGTGTACCTCGTGATCGCACGGCGCGGCGGCCGCGACGACTACGAGACGCTCTTCCACGAGGCGGGCCACGCGCAGCACTTCGCCCACATGCCGGGCTCGCTGCCGATGGAGCACCGCTACCTCGGGGACAACTCGATCACCGAGAGCTTCGCCTTCCTCTTCCAACACCTCACCGCCAACCCGGCGTGGCTTCGCACGCGGCTCGACATCCACGACCCCGCGGCGATCGAGCGGCAGTTCCGCGCGGTGAAGCTGGTGTTCCTGCGCCGCTACGCCGCCAAGCTGGCCTACGAGCTCGAGCTGCACGCGGCGCCGGCCGCACTCGACCCGCTACGCGAGGTGTACGCCCGCCGGCTCTCCAGCGCGCTTCACATCGAGTGGCCGAGCGCGAGCTGGCTCAGCGACGTGGACTCGTTCTTCTACGCCGCCGCCTACATCCGGGCATGGGCGCTCGAGACACACGTGCGCCGGCTCCTGCACGAGCGCTTCGGCGAGCTGTGGTTCGAGGAGCCCGAGGCGGGCGAGTTCCTCATCGGCCTGTGGCGGCAGGGGCAGAGCATGCGCGGCGACGAGCTGCTCACGGAGCTCACCGGCGCGCGGCTCGACTTCGGCGCCCTGCTCGACGACCTCAAACTGGCGGCTTGAGCTCTATGAGCCGAGTCGCTGCTCGATGTCCGCCAGCACCGTCTTGCGGTTGGCGTGCCGCTTCTCGTAGTCGCGCACCTTGCGCAGCTCCGCCGGCTTGAGGCCGCCCAGGCGACTCTGCACCTGCGAGACCGTGAGGTCGTCGTAGCCGATGATCGGGAACGCCGGGCCCACACCGGCCGCGCGGCGAGCCCGGTCCGCCTGAGCTAGCACGGGGTCTGCCGCCGAGCGGGCGAGCGCCGTGGCTTCGCTCACCTGGCGCCGGGCGCGGCTCGCTGCGTCGGTCCCGCGCTTGCGGGCGCCGCTCACGCCGCCGCCGCTGCGCGCGAGCAGCGACTCGAGGTCGCGCAGCACGTCGTCGGTCTGCTTGCGGCCGCGGTTGATGAGGTCCTGGGCGAGCTTCTGGGCGTCGTCGGCCGTCATGCGGCCACGGCTCACGGCGTCGTCCATCACCTCCTCGATGCGGTCGCGCGTGAGCATCACGAGGTTGAGCGGCCCGATGATCCCGCGCGTGAGCGCGTTGCGCACATCCGCCGCGCTCTTCCCCGACAGCTCCGCCGGCTTCGTGGCCGTGCTCGCGGTCTGGCGCGCGCGCTTCTGGGCGGTCTGCTGCCGTCCGCGCGCCTGGCCGCCCTTCTTCGCCGCGGCCTTGCGCTTGGTTGAGCCCGAGGCCTTCGACCGGGATGCGGAGCTGCTCCGGCTGCTCGTGGACGCGCTTCGCTTGCGCGTCGATCCCCCGCTGCGGCTGCCTGAACTGCGTCGTTCTGCCATCCCTTGCTCCTCTCCCTGGTCGCAGGCACGCGGCACTATGCCATGGCGAACACGGCCGTGACGGGCGCGTGGTCTGAAAGCCGTATTTGCGGCGCCGCCTCCCGGCGCTCGGGCGGGAGCCACCGCGGCTGCTCCACGACCTCGAGTCCGCGGCAGAGAAGGTGGTCGATGGCGGTGGGGCCGGTGGGCGGCGCGAGGCCGAAGCGCGCCTCGAGCTCGCGGAACGTGGCGGGGTCCTCGGCCGGCCGCAGGTTGAGGTCTCCGCCGAACAACAGGCGCGAATCGGACGCGCACCACTCGGCGGCGCGCAGGAGCTCCCGTGCGGCGGCGCGCGGGCGGTTTGCACTCGCGTGCAGGTTGGCCACGGCGAGCGGCTCCGCGCCGTCGCGCTCGAGCCGTGTCCATAGGAGGCGCCGCCGCTCCGGGAAACGGGCGAGCGTGAGGCGCCGCGTGTCGGCGATGCGCCACGGCGCTCGCACGAGGAGCTGGTTCGAGCCGCCCTCGTTCGACTTGATCAGGTCGGGCTTCCAGTCGGCGATGCGCCCGCGCAGAGCGGACCCGAAGTTGCGCGAGGTCAGAGCGATCGCCCCTCCTGCCTGCGTGCCGCGGCAGAGCCGCTCGAACCAGCGCGGAGGCGCTTCCTGCAGAAGCGCGACGTCCCACGGCTCGCGCCGCAGGACCTCGATGAACTCGTCGAGCAGTGTCCGCCCCGCGGGCGGATGGGCGCGTCCGTGGAACAGGTTCCACGTAAGGGCGCGGACTACGATGCCGGGGTGACGCGTCACTTCCTGACCGGCGAGGAGCTTACGGGCGAAGAGCTCACGGCCCTGCTCGACCGCGCCGACTACCTCAAGCAGGACCGCTGGGCGTCCGCCCAGCTCACGGGGCGCAGCGTGGCGCTCGTGTTCGAGAAGGCGTCCACGCGGACGCGGGTCTCATTCGAGGTCGGCGTGCGCGAGCTGGGCGGCAATCCGATCGTGCTGCGGGGTGACGAGATGCAGCTCTCGCGCGGCGAGTCGCCGCGGGACACAGCGCTCATCCTCTCGCGCTTCGTCCACGCGATCGGCGTGCGCACCTTCGAGGACGAGCTGCTCGAGGAGCTGGCCGAACACGCGAGCGTGCCCGTGATCAACATGCTCACGGCGGGCCACCACCCCTGCCAGGTGCTGGCGGACCTGCAGACGATCCGCGAGCGCTTCGGCACGCTCGAGGGACTGAAGCTCGCCTACGTGGGCGACGGCAACAACGTCGCCAACTCGCTGATGCTGCTCGGCGCCAAGGCCGGGATGCAGGTGGCCGTGGCGTCGCCGGCGGAGTTGGCCCCCGATCCGGAGATCGCCGCGCGCGCCGGCGACGTCCTCATCACCCAGAACCCCGAGGAGGCGGCCGACGGCGCGCACGTTCTCTACACGGACGTGTGGGTGAGCATGGGCGACGAGGCCGACGCGGAGCGGCGCCGCTCGCTGCTCGGCGCCTACCGGCTCGACGAGCAGTTGCTCGCGCGCGCCCGGCCGGACGCGATCGTGCTGCACTGCCTGCCGGCCCACCCGGGAGACGAGATCAGCGAGGAGCTTCTCTATGGCGAACGGTCGGCCGTTTGGGACCAGGCCGAGAACCGTTTGCACGCCCAGAAGGCGCTGCTCGAGCTGCTCGTCACAAGCCGGCCTCGTACCCTTCCCGCCTCCGGATGAGACGCTCGATCCTGATCGTCATTTCCGCCGCAACGCTCGCCGCCACCGGCTGCGGCTCGAGTGGCGGTGGCAGCACCGGCGCCACCACGCCCGGCCAGGCGGCCGGTAGCAACGGCGGAACGCCGAGCGGCGCCGTGACGAAGGTCTCGATGCACAACATCCAGTTCAACCCGAAGACGCTCACGGTGAAGAAGGGCACGACCGTGGAGTGGGTGAACGACGACTCGGTGAACCACGACGTCACGAAACAGACCGGGCCGGGCCCGAGCTTCTCGTCCGGCTCGGGCAACCTGGGCAGCGGCGACACCTACAAGGTCACCTTCAACACGGCCGGGACGATCAAGTACGAGTGCACGGTTCATCCCGGGATGACCGGGACGATCGTCGTCAAGTAGACGGCGAGCGGTAGCCGAAGCCGCGCAGCATCAAGAGCGCCTTCTCGCCGAGGCTTCCATGCGCCGGCAACAGGCCGAGCTGAACCGCACCCTCGTACACGTCGAAGAAGCCGCGCGCCCGGCGCACGCGCCCGTCCTCGAGCTCCACGTAGTGCACGCCCTGTAGGACGACGAAGCGGTTCGAGGCCGGCAGTCCCGCAAGCTCGCCGCGGTGCGTGCCGAGGGCTCGCCACGTGAGACAGCCCAGCTTGCCGCCGCCGATGCTCTCTCCGGACGCCTCCACGCGGATGTCCGGAAAGGCGGCGCGCAGCGCAGTGGCGTGAGCCTCCAGCGCCTCGAGCCCCTCGAGCGGCACGAGGGCGATCGGATCCTCGTACGCCACGTCCGGCGTGCAGCAGCCCTCAAAGCCGCCGGCCGGACCCTGCCATGCCGCCCGCCAGCGCCCCGCGAGGTCCTCGATCGCCTCGCTCACGTGAGCTCCGGCACGCCCTCCATAGGCGTTGACGCCTCGGCGTACAGGCGGCGCGGTATGCGCCCCGCCTCGAACGCCGTGCGTCCGGCCTCCACGGCGAGCCTCATCGCGTGCGCCATCCGCGCGGGGTCCTGCGCGCGCGACACCGCGCTCGCGAGCAGCACGCCGTCGCAGCCCATCTCCATCGCTATAGCGGCGTCGGACGCGGTGCCGATGCCCGCGTCGAGGATCACGGGCACGCGCGCCTGCTCGACGATGAGCCGCAGGTTGTACGGGTTGCGGATGCCCATCCCGCTGCCGATCGGCGAGCCGAGCGGCATCACCGCGGCGCAGCCCGCGTCCTCGAGCCGGCGGGCGAGGATCGGGTCGTCGTTCGTGTAGGGAAGGACGGTGAAGCCGTCCGCCACGAGCTGCTCTGCCGCGGCCAGGAGCTCGACCGGATCCGGCAGCAGCGTCTTGTCGTCGCCGATCACCTCGAGCTTCACCCACTCGGTCTCGAAAGCCTCTCGCGCGAGCTGGGCCGTGGCCACGGCGTCGCGCGCGGTGAAGCAGCCCGCCGTGTTGGGGAGGAGGAAGCAGCCGGCCCTCTCGAGGACGTCGACGATCGAGCCGCGGCTCGATGGGTCCACGCGCCGGAGTGCGAGCGTGGCCATCTCCGCGCCCGATGCTTCCACCGCCTCGGCCATCGACTGGAGGTTGCGGAAGCCGCCCGTGCCGATGATGAGCCGCGAGCCGAAGTCGCGGTCCGCGATGCGGAAGCCCCGTCCTGTTCCGTTTCCGTTATCCACCTTGCACCGCCTGAAGCACCTCGATTCTCTGTCCTTCATTCAAGTTCGTGTCGGCCCAACTGCCGCGCGGCACCACCTCGCCGTCCACCGCCACGGCCACGCCGCGGCCCTCGGGCGGAGCGCCGCTGGCCTCCACCGCGTCGGTCACGCTCGCCCCGTCCGGCAACTCGCGCGGCTCGCCGTTCAGCACGACGTTCATCGCACACCCACCGCGAAGCGTTCGGGAGAGAAAGGCTTGACGGCCTCGGGCGCGTCGCCGCCGGTGAGCAGCTCCGCCACCGCGTCCGCCGTGATCGGGGTGAGTAGCACTCCGTTGCGGTAGTGGCCCGTGGCCCAGATCACATTGGCAGGCTCGCCACGGCCGATGATCGGCAGGTTGTCCGGCGTGGCCGGCCGCAGCCCTGCGCGCGCTCCCGCGAACTCCAGCTCGGTCACGTCCGGGAGCACCTCGTAGGCAGCCTCGAGCAGCCGGTAGACGCCGTCGACCGTGACCTGGGTGTCGAACCCGCGCTCCTCCATCGTGCCGCCGAGCACCACCCGGCCGTCGCCGCGGTCGAGCACGTAGCAGCGCGGGGTGCGGATCAGGTGCTCGGCGAGCGGGCGGTCCACCGGCCTGCGCAGCGCGAGGATCTGCCCCTTGAGCGGGCGCACCGGCATCTCCGGCAGGCCCTCGATGCCGGAGCCGCTCCAGCAGCCGGCCGCGATCACGATCTGCTCAGCGCCGAGTGTCTCGCCCGAGCGCAGCCGCACGCCGTGGGAGTCCACGGCCACCACCGGGTCGCCCTGGCGGATCTCGATGCCCTTCGCGAGCAGCGCGGACACCACGGCCATCGGGTCCAGGTGCTGCTCGTGAGGCGCGAAGATGCCGCCGCCGCAGCGCGGAGAGAGGCCGGGCTCTCGCCGCCGGCATTCGCTCGGAGTGAGCCATTCCGCCTCCAGGCCGAGGGTGAGCTGGAAGCTGTGAAGACGATGGAGCGCCTCGGCGTCGTCGCGGTCGGCCGCCACGAGCAGCGCGCCCTCGCGCCGGTGGTGGAGGTTGCCGCCGAGCTCCGGCCCGAACTCCTGCCAGCGCGCGTGCGCCTCGAGGTTGAGCCGGAGCAGCTCCTCCTCGCCGAACTCGGCCTCGGTGACGGGGGCGAGCATCCCGGCGGCCACGCCCGAGGCGCCGGCGGCCGGCTGCCTCGCCTCCACCACCAGGACCGAGAGGCCCCGCTGAGCGGCGCGCCATGCGCATGCCAGGCCGATCAGGCCCGCGCCGACGACGACTACGTCGTGGCCACTCCGTTCCGGCACCGCATGAGCTCCTTCCTTCGGAGGTCGCGCCGGCAGTCCCTACGCCGGAATTACCCGGATCAGGTTCAACGGTCGGCAGCGACCCAGCTGCCCTCTCAGCCCGGTTACCCCGAGCTCCCGTAACTGAGTGAATGCTACTCCGCGGTTACTACTAGTAGCGGCGCGTAGGCGGCTCGTCCACGTAGGCGTCCCGCCGCGGGCGCGCCGCACGGTCCGCCCAGAAGGCGGTGTACAGCAGCGACAGGATCAGGCCCAGGATCCCGACGATCATCAGAATCAGGCCCGCCGTGGAGATGTTGAACGACGAGCTGTGCACGTTCACGGCGTAGCGCAGAATCGCACCGACGGCGATGAGCAGTATTGAGGTACCAATGGTCACGGCATAAGGGGTACCCAGGGTGCGACAGACCAAATCCTGTGGCCGTGGCCTGTGGCCTACCGCAACTGCGGGCCATCTGAGCGGTTAATCCCTTGCCGCTCTGCCCGCCATTACCATCGACTCGACCTTGCGCTCGCCTCTTTGCCGACTGGCCCTCGTCGCTTCTGCGCTCTGTGCTGCCCTGATCGCGGCTGCTCCCGCGTCTGCGAGCCCGACTCAGATCACGATCGTCCAGGACGAGGGGCGGCTGCTCCATCAGGGTCCGCTCGCTCAGTCGCTCGCGCTCGACGAGATCAAGTCGCTCGGCGCCGACGTGGTGAAGGTGACCGTGAATTGGCGCAACATCGCTCCGCAGGGCTCGCGCAAGCCGGCCGGATTCGTGGGTGATGACCCCGCGCAGTATCCGGTGGCCAACTGGGCGCCGTTCGACAGCCTGGTCACCGGCGCCGCCGCTCGCGGCCTGAAGGTGATGTTCCTCGTCGGCGGGCGTGCTCCCGATTGGGCGGTGTCAAGCAGCAAGGCACCCGCCGGCTCGTACAACCCGAGCGCCGTGGAGTTCGGCCGCTTCGTGAAGGCACTCGGCACGCGCTACTCGGGCAGCTACAACCCCCTCGCCGTCCCGGGCGGGCCTCCGCCACCGCCGCCATCCGGGCCACCGCCCTGCCAGACGCCCACGCCGCCCGGCGATCCATGCCCCACGCCGATCCCGGCGTCGGCGGTGCGCGCGAGTGCCGCTTCGGCCCCCACCGCCTGGGCAGCCGTGGACGTCGGCGCGCTCCCGCGCGTGGACATGTGGGCCGTGTGGAACGAGCCCAACCTCTCCGGCTGGCTCCAGCCGCAGTACAACCGCCGGAAGCAGCCGGTGTCGCCGCAGATCTACCGCGGCCTCTTCCTCGCCGCCCACGACGCGCTGGTGGCGAGCGGCCATGGCAGCGATCAGATCCTGATGGGCGACCTGCTGCCGTTCGCCCGCAGCGGCAAGACCTATCCGG
>DATEPK010000313.1:0-2514 GCA_035273245.1 Thermoleophilaceae bacterium | reverse complement strand
GGCGAGGCGATGGTGGCGCTCGTGCTCGGCTCCGCGTACCGCGAGAAGTTCGGCGGCGACCACATCGACGACGCCAGCGCCGCCTACGCGGCGTACAGGGAGCGGATCGGATGGAAGCGGTAGGCGAGCCGGCGGCGGCTCCCCGGCGCCCGGAGCGCCCATCGCGTGCGCTCGTGCTCGTGGGGTTCATGGGCGCCGGCAAGTCGAGCACCGTGCGCATGCTCGCGGCCGAGCTCGGCGCACAGCCGCTCGACTCGGACCGCGAGATCGAGCGCGAGCTCGGCGAGTCGATCGCGGACTTCTTCGACCGCGAGGGTGAGGCCGCCTTCCGCAGGGTGGAGGAGGAGGTGGTGCTGCGGCTGCTGTCGGATCCGCGCACGGAGGTGATTGCGCTCGGCGGTGGCTCGCTGGGCTCTGAGCGGGTGCGCGAGGCCGCGGCACGCCACGTGGTGGTGCATCTCGAGGTGACCCCGGAGGAGGCCTGGCGGCGCGCGTCCAACAAGGGCCGGCCGCTCGCGCGCGACCAGGCCCGCTTCGAGCAGCTCCACCGCGATCGCGCGGCCCTGTACGACTCCGTGGCGCACGCCATCCTGCCCGCCGGGGACCGCAACATGCCGCGCCGTGCACTTGCAGCGCTGCACGCGCTGCGGACTGCGCCGGAGGGGACGCGCCTTGTGTGGGCTGCGGCCCGCTCCGGCGACTATCCGGTGTTCCTGGGCCGCGGGCTCGTCGCGTCGGGCTTCTTCCATCCGCTCGACGGCAGGCGCTTCGCGGTGACCGATGAGAACGTGGCGCGCCACCACGCGCTCGCGGCGGAGGAGACGATCACGATCCCGGCGGGCGAGTCCGAGAAGACTCTCGCGCGCGCGGAGGAGGTGCTGCGCGCCCTCGCGCGCTCGGGCGCGACGCGCCGCGACATCGTCACGGCCGTGGGCGGCGGAGTGGTGGGGGACATGGCCGGTTTCTGCGCGGCGGTGTACCAGCGAGGCATGCGCCACGTGCAGGTGCCGACCACGCTCGTGGCGCAGGTGGACTCGGCCTATGGCGGAAAGACGGGCGTGGATCTGCCGGAGGGGAAGAACTACGCGGGCGCCTACCACCAGCCGTCGGCGGTGATCGTGGATCCGTCGGTGCTCGCCACCCTGCCCGCGGAGGAGGCGGCGGCCGGCTACGTGGAGGTGGTGAAGACGGCGCTGATCGCGGGTGGTCCCCTGTGGGCTCGCGTGCGCGGAGGGGGCGATCCCGACGATGACGTGATCCTGGGCTGCCTGCGCACCAAGCTGAGCGTGGTCGCGCAGGACGAGCGCGACGAGGGCCGCCGCCAGGTGCTCAATCTCGGCCACACCGTCGGACACGCGATCGAGGCCGCCACCGGCTACACGCGCTACCGCCACGGCGAGGCGGTCGGCCTCGGCCTACTGTGCGCTTTGCGGCTGTCTGGCCGCGATGCCCTTCGCACCGAAGTGGCGGGACTGCTCGCGGCCCGCGGGCTGCCGCAGCGGCTCGAGGGCGCAACCCCGGCCGCGGTGGCCGAGCTCGTGTCGCGCGACAAGAAGCGCGTGGGCCAGACGGTTCCGTTCGTGCTCGTGCAGGCGCCCGGCGAGGTCACGCCGGGCCACGAGGTGGACTCCCGCTCGCTGCTCTCTGCGATCGAGGAGATCGCATGATCCGCAAGCGTGTGGAGATCATGCACGGCGTGAACTTCGACGTGCTCGACAGGCGTGACCCGAAGCTCTACGGCGGGCTCGCGCTCACCGAGCTCGAGGTGAAGATCAAGCGCTTCGCGCACGACCTC
Source organism: Thermoleophilaceae bacterium (assembly GCA_035273245.1). Lineage (GTDB taxonomy): Bacteria > Actinomycetota > Thermoleophilia > Solirubrobacterales > Thermoleophilaceae > JAICJR01. Next base: position 719 of record DATEPK010000313.1, on the reverse strand, counting down.
GGCTTCGAGCCGAGCTTCGCTCAGACCAATCATGAGGGCGAGTTCTGCGAGAACCTTCACAACGCGATGGACACCGCGGATGCGCTCGTGCTCAATCCCGGCGCGTGGACGCACTACTCCTACGCGATCCGCGATGCGATAGAGCTCACCGGGCTGCCGGCCGTGGAGGTCCACCTCTCCGACATCGAGAACCGCGAGGACTGGAGGCGAGTTTCAGTGATCCGTGACGTGTGCATCGGCCATGTGCAGGGCAAGGGCGTGGACGGCTACCGGGATGCGCTCGAGATGCTGCGCAGGGAGCTCGACTCATGAGTGCCGCGCGGGCAGATCGGCTGGTGGAGCGCCTGCGCGAGCGCGAGCTCGACTGGCTGCTCGTCACCGACCTCGTGAACGTGCGCTACCTGAGCGGCTTCACAGGCACTAACGGCGTGTGCGTCGTGGGCCCGGAGGCGCATCTCTTCCTCACGGATTTCCGCTACGTGGAGCGCGCCAAGGCCGAGGTGCCGGACTTCGAGCGGCTGCGCGGCAAGCAGGACCTCCTCGGCGACGCCGTCGAGCGGTTGAGCGGGCGTGTGGGGTTCGAGGACCAGCACATGAGCGTGCGCACGTTCGAACGGCTCAAAGGCCTGCTTCCCGAAGGCGTGGAGCTGTCGCCCGCGGGCGGGCTCGTGGAGGAGCTGCGCGCGGTGAAGGAGCCGGAGGAGCTGCGGGCGATGCGC
>DATEPK010000312.1:0-6141 GCA_035273245.1 Thermoleophilaceae bacterium | reverse complement strand
AAGATCGCGGAGCTGGCCGCCGCCTAGCCGGTCGTGTTGCGCACGGGGCTTCTTGGCGGCGCGCTGAGCCTCGTCTGCGGGATCTGCAGCACGCCCCCGTCGCTGCCTGTTTCGCTGCCGGTGTCGCCCCCGGCGGGCCCGCCGCCCTGCCTGACCGCGCCGGTGCCGCCGATCTCGGCGCCCGCGCGCCCGCTGCGCTTCGGCATCACGCCGCTGCTCGCCGGCTCAGCCGGCGGGGTGCAGCAGCCGTCCGCTCCTGACGACCCGGCGCGCGACGCGGCCGCTTTGAAGGCGCTCCAGCCGGCGGGGCACAAGCTCGTCATGCGGATCAACCGGGTGTTCGAGTCCGATGGCCGCGCGGGAATCAAGCGAGCGGTCTCGCTCGCCAGGCGTTATGGGCGGATGGGCTTCGAGGTGGAGTCCCAGGTGCGCTACCACCCGAGCAGCGCCCAGAACGGCGACATGGCCGCGTGGGAGCGCTACGTCCGCCAGGCGGTCCGCGCGCTCGCGCCCAACCGCTCGCTCGTCGCACTGACGATCACGAACGAGGTGAACTTCCCGGTGTCGTCCAACACCTCGGACGGGGCCTTCAAGAACGCGCTCGACGCGCTCGTCGGCGGAATTGTCACCGCGCGATCTGAGCTGAAGCGACTTGGGCGGCCGGACGTCGCGCTCGGCTTCTCCTACGCGTACAGGTACCTGCCGAACAAGGACGCGGACTTCTGGAACGGCATCGGTGCGCGAGCCACACCCGCGTTCCGGGCCGCGCTCGACTACGTCGGTGTCCAGCTCTACCCCGGCCTCGTCTTCCCGCCGGTGCTCACTCCCGGCCAGACAGCCGGCGACGCCACGCTGGACGCGCTCGCGCTGGTGCGCGACTGCTACATGCCGCTCGCAAAGCTCGGCCGCGGAGTCCAGCTGTGGATCACGGAGAACGGCTACGCGACGAACCTGGGCCACACGGAAGCGCAGCAGGTGCGCGACCTCAGTTCGACCATCGACGCGGTGCACCGCTACTCCGGCACGCTCGGCGTGACCGACTACCGCTACTTCAACCTGCGCGACAACCGCGCCAACGGCACCGACCTGTTCGACGACGTGGGCCTTGTGCGTGCCGACTACACGCGCAAGCCTGCATTCCGCACGTTCCGCCGGCTCGTGGCGCGCGACGGCGGCTGATCACGGCGCCTCCACGCTGAGCTCCTCGACCTCGCCGTCCAGCGTGCCCAGCAGCACCTCGTCCGCCATCCCAAGGAAGAAGCCGTGCTCCACCACGCCGGTCTCCGACTTGAGCGCGGCGGCCAGCTCCTCGATGCTGCCGTCGGCGGGCACGGCGCAGTCGAGGATCACGTGGCCCTCGTCCGTGACGTAGGGCGAGTCGCCCGCCAGGCGCAGCTCAGCGTCGGGCACCACCCCGTCCAGCAGCCGCGTCTGCGTGGAACGCCAGCCGAAGCGCACCACCTCAACCGGCACCGGCCGGTGCTCGCCCAGGCGCTCCACCTTCTTGTCGGTCTCCGCCACCACCACGAAGTGGCGTGCGGCGGCGATCACGAGCTTCTCTCGCAGCAGCGCGCCGCCGGCGCCCTTGATCAGGCCGAGCTGCGGATCGATCTCGTCAGCGCCGTCGATCGCCAGGTCGAGCGGGCCGGCGTTGTCGAGCTCCACGAGCTCGATGCCCGCTTGGGCCGCGAGTTCCTCCGTGCGCACCGACGCCGCGGCCGCGCGCACGGACAGCCGCCGGCGGCCGATCTCGTCCACCACCTTCCACACCGCGCGCCCGGAGCCGAGCCCGATCGTCATGCCCGACTCGATGCGGTCGGCGGCCGCTCCTGCCGCGGCCTCGCGCGCCGCATCTCTGGGATCTCCGGTCACGCGGCGGCATCGTATATCCGCCGCGTGACCGAAAAAGCCCCCAGAACGAGAAAACCGACCAGTGGCTGGTCGGCTCCTCGCGGTTGCTAGGCGTACCCCAATTCCGCCCTGTGGAAAGCTTTGTCCCTGCCCCCCGTCCAGTCTGTCCCTGACTGGTGTGTGACTGAATGGTGCCCATGTGAAAGCGGTTTCACATCCCCTCTCACGTGTGATTTGCGGGGGATTTTTCGAAGTAACCAGGGGGTGAGCAACGGGGGATGCATTCCTCCCCCCTTCTCACCCCTGAGCGGTAGACTCCGGGGTCGATGCGATCCCCCGTAACGGTCGTGACGGCGGAGTTCGAGGACCTGGTGAAGGTCGGGCTGCGGCAGCTCATCTCCGAGGACGAGAACCTCGAGCTGATCGTCAGCGACGTGCCGCTCTCTCAGATCGGTGCCGCGATCGAGGAGCACTCCCCCGCTGTCGTGCTGCTCAACTTCGGCTCACTCCCCACGCCTGGGATGGTGCACCAGCTTCACGAGCGCCACCCGGAGACGCGCATCGTCGTGCTGGCCAACCGCCCCACCGCGGCAGAGTGCAACCAGATGCTCTCGTTCGGGGCCACGGCGTGCATCTCGAAGGAGACGCAGGGGCGGGACATCATCAACGCCATCCACCTCGCCTCGCGCGGGATGCATGTGCTGCCGCGATCCGCGGCCGCCGGGGGGATGACGGAGCGGCAAATGGGCCTGCCCGGCCCGGACCTGCTCACCCCCCGCGAGGCCGACGTGCTCGAGCTGCTCCAGGAGGGACGCACCAACGCGCAGATCGCGCACACGCTCTCGATCGGCATCGAGACCGTGCGCACGCACGCGCGGAACATCTACCGCAAGCTCGGCATCACCTCACGCCGCGACCTGGCCTCGCTCTCGCGAGCTGCGAAGGCCTAGCCGCCGCGCGTCAGATTCGGGACCGGCATGTTCTGCACCCGAGCGCCGAGCGTCGGCAGCGCGACGTATGACGGATGCTGCGGGTCGTGCAGCACATTCACCACGCCGCCGAGCTCGTTGGCGAGCATCGGGAGCGGCGGCGAGGCGTGCGGGAAGTCGCCGCCCTCCACGTCGATCCGCAGGCTGTGGCCCGGCGGGATCACCGCGTTCGTGGGGAAGATCTCCACCTGCATCTCCACCGGCTTGCCCGCCGGCACCGGCAGCACCGAGTCGCGCGTGAACGGGTGCCACGGCTGCAAGAGCTGGCCGTTCACGTAGCGGCTGCGCGTCGGGTCGACCTGGCGGAATGACGCCGCCAGCCAGCCGTCGGTGAGCTCGGTTGACGTGCCGTCCGGCGCGACGTCGGTCACGCGGACGGTGGCCACCGCGTCCTTCGCCGTCGTTGACACCCAGAGGTCCGCCATGAGCGGGCCGTCGAAGCGCAGGTCGCTCGTGAGCGGCGGCGTGGTGTAGCTCGCGCCGCCGCTCGTGGCCTCGTTCAAGCGGTCGTCGGTCGTGCAAGGGATCTGCCCCGCCAGGCCGGCGGTCCACTGCGAGGTGCTCTGCGTGCACACGCCCGCCACGGGGTTCTGCACGAACTGGTCAGGGGCCTCGCTCGTGGTGGGAGCGTTCGGGCTCAGCGTCTTGCCCGAGTGGAAGTACTCGCGAGTGGGCGACAGGTGCGGGTCAGGCCAGTCGGCCTGCGTCTCGTAGCGCTCGTCGCCCCAGGCCCACTGCGTGACCTGCGGGATCGCGGCGATGTTCGTGTTCATCCCCTTCAGGTAATGGTCGAACCAGCGCAGCTCTATCTGGGAGAGCGATTCGGGCACGCCATTCCCCGGCAGGCCCTGTCCCTCCGACGCCGCCACGTGCGTCCACGGGCCGATCAAGAGCCGTGTGTTCACATGCCGCTTGAGTCGCTCGTAGAGGAGCGGCTCACCGCGCTGGAAGAGGTCGTGCAGGCCGCCGACGACGAACGTCGGCACGTTCACCTTGTCGACCACCTCGATGGGCGAGCGGGTCTTCCAGAACGGCCCGTCGTAGGCCTCGTCGCCGCCCGTCATTCCGTTGAGCACCGTGCTGGCCTGGAACCCCGCGATCCCTGAGGCGTGGCCGGCAAGCTCCGTTGCGGCCTGCACCAGATCAGCTGGATTGCCGTCGAGGGCGTACTCCGGCGGGACCAGGCTCGCGCCTGTCACAAGGCCGAGCCATAGCGGGATGAAGCCGGTGTTGATCTCACCACCGGAGTAGGTGATGTCGCGGTAGCCATCAGCCATCGGCACGACCGGGAAGATCGCCTTGAGCCCGTTCGGATGCTGGGCGGCGGTGAGGATCTGGTTGAGGCCCATGTAGGACGGGCCGAAGAGGCCGACCTTGCCGTTGCTCCACGGCTGGCCTGCGGCCCACTGGACGGTCTCGAAGCCGTCGCGCTGCTCGCGGTCGTCGAACGACTGCCACTGGCCCTCGGAGCTGCCCGTGCCGCGCACATCCTCGATCACCACGACGTAGCCGCGCTGCGCGAAGTAGGTGTTGTCGCCGAAGGCGGTGCTGCCGTCGACGAGGTTCTTGTTGTACGGCGTCTGCTCGAGAAGCACCGGGTAGCGGCCGGGCTTGTCCGGACGGATCACGTCCGCATACAGCTTGATGCCGTCGCTCATCGTGATCGGCACGTCCCTGTCCGTGACGGTGGAGTACTGGACCGGCCGGTCGTATGACGTCCAGTCGGCGTGGGCGGCCGCAGGCACGATCAGCGCGCTTGCGAAGGCGGCCGCGACGGCGATCTTCCGAAGCATCTTGTCCCCCTGCTCCTCCTGAGCAATAAAAGTCGCCCGGCCTCCCGCAGGCCTGGGCGCAGGGGGTTAATTCCCGCTGAATCCGCGCGCTAAACGGCGACGCTGCGCAGCAGATCGCGCTCCACGAGCGCCTCGGCGATCTGCACAGCATTGGTGGCCGCGCCCTTGCGCAGGTTGTCGCCGACGACCCAGAGGTTGAGGCAGCGTTCGTGCGAGGGATCGCGCCGGATGCGGCCGACGAAGACCTCGTCACGGCCGGCGGCGTCGATCGCGAGCGGGTAGATGCCGTCGCCCGGGTTGTCGAGCACGATCACCCCCGGCGCGGCGGACAGCAGTTCCCTGCACTCCTCCGGAGAGAGCGCGTCGCGGGTCTGGATGTTGATCGACTCGGAGTGACCCGTATACACGGGCACGCGCGCGCACGTGGCGGACACGCCTATCGAGTCGTCGCCGAGGATCTTGCGCGTCTCGGCCATCATCTTGCGCTCCTCGGTGGTGTAGTCGTCGCCGTCCTTGAACGTCTCCACCTGCGGAAGCACGTTGAAGGCGATGCGGTGCGGATAGATGCTCGGCCGGTCGAGCTCCTTTGCCTCGATGATCGCGCGCGTCTGATTCTCGAGCTCCTCCACCGCACGCTGGCCCGTGCCGGAGACGGACTGGTAGGTGGAGACGATCAGGCGCTCGATGCCCACGGCCTCGAGGATCGGCTTGAGCGCCACCACCATCTGCATGGTCGAGCAGTTGGGGTTGGCAACGATGCCCTTGTGCTCGCTGAGCGCCTCGGGATTCACCTCCGCGACCACGAGCGGCACGTCGTCGTGCATGCGCCAGAACGACGAGTTGTCCACCACCACGGCGCCAGCCTCCACGAAGCGCGGTGCCCACTCCTCGCTCCTCGACCCGCCCGCGGAAAACAGCGCCAGGTCGAAGTCGCGGATCGACTCGTCGCTCAACGCCTGCACGGTGAGGTCGACGTCGCCGAAGTCGATCTTGCGCCCGGCCGAGCGCTCGGACGCGAACGGCACCACCTCGTCCGCGGGGAAGCCGCGCTCGCGCATCACGCCGAGGATCGTGGAGCCCACGGCGCCCGTGGCGCCCACAACCGCGACCCTCATGACACCACCGGCCTGTGGTCGCCCTGCACGTCCTCGCGCTTAACGGCGTCGCTGTCCAGGCCGAAGGCGGAAGCCAGCTCCACCACCGCCTTCTGCACGTCGTCCTGGCGAATGACGCACGAGATCTTGATGGGCGACGTGGAGATCATCTCGATGTTGATCCCGGCGTCTCCGATAACGCTGAAGGCCTTGGCGGCGACGCCCGGATGGCTCTTCATTCCAGCGCCGACGAGCGACACCTGCCCCATCGTGGGATCGCTTACCACCGCGCCGAAGCCGAGCTCGCCCTTGATCTCCTCGAGCTTCTCGCGCGCCATGACGAGGTCGGCGCGCGGGACCGTGAACGACATGTCGGCGCCGTGCCCCTCGGACTCGGGCTCGTTCTGGATGATC
>DATEPK010000311.1:0-7847 GCA_035273245.1 Thermoleophilaceae bacterium | reverse complement strand
ATCTCATAGGCGGAGACGGTCAGCCGCTCGATCGCCGCATCCGGGGCCACGACAGTCATCGACCGATTAGCGGTTCACGAACTCGGCGAGCTTGCCCTTCAGCGACTCGCGGATGATGTGGCCGCGGTTGGGATCGCCCTTGGCCATCGCCACCGCCATCTCCTTCGCCTGCTCGAAGCGAATGTGCGGAGGAAGCGGGGGCACCTCCGGATCCGTAACCGCCTCGATGAGCACCGGACCGTCGGCCGCAAGCGCCTCGTCCCACGCGCTCGCCACCTGGTCGGGCGAGTCGACGCGGATGCCCTTGAGCCCGATCATCTCGGCGTAGCGGGCGTACGGGAAGTCCGGGATCATCTGCGACGCCTCGAGCTTCTGGTCGCCGGCCATCACGCGCTGCTCCCAGGTGACCTGATTGAGGTCGTGGTTGTTCAGCACGAGCAACACGAGCGTCTTGTTGGACCAGCGGTCCTTGTATTTGGCGATGTCGATCAGCGTGTTTATGCCGAGCATCTGGAACGCGCCGTCGCCCATGCACGCGATCACTGGGCGGTCCGGGTAGGCGAACTTCGCCGCGAGCGCGTACGGGGCGCCCGGACACATCGTGGCGAGCGTGCCCGAGAGCGCCGCCTTCATCCCGGTGCGCATCTTCAGATGGCGCGCCCACCAGTTGGTGGCCGAGCCCGAGTCCGACGAGAGGATGCAGTTGTCGGGCAGGCGCGGCGACAGCTCGTGGAACAGGAGCTGCGGGTTGAGCGGGTTCGCCCCCTGCTGCGCGCGGTCGTCGAGGATCTCCCACCAGCGCGCCACCTCGTGCTCGATCTCCTCGCGCCAGGAGCGGTCCTCCTTGCGCTGGAGCTTCGGGATGAGCGCGTTGAGGGTGGCCTGAGCGTCGCCAACGAGGGGGACGTCCATCGGGTAGCGCATGCCCAGGAGGCGACCGTCGATGTCGATCTGCACGCCCTTCGCCTGGCCCTCCGGCGGCAGCCACTCGGAATACGGGAAGCTCGTGCCGACCATCAGGAGCGTGTCGCAGTTCTCCATCATGTGGTCGCTCGGCTTGGTGCCGAGCAGGCCGATTCCGCCCGTCACGAACGGCAGGTCGTCCGGCAGCGCAGCCTTCCCGTTCAGCGCCTTCGCCACGCCGCAGCCGAGGAGGTCGGCCACCTGTGCCACCTCGTTCTCGGCGCCGATCGCGCCGGCGCCGATCAGCATGGACACCTTCTTGCCGCTGTTCAGCACCTCGGCGGCCGCATCGAGATCAGCCGGCTCGGGGACCACCCGCGGCTTGTTGTAGCCGACGGAGGAGAAGACGGAGCCGTGGGAGCGCGGCGGGTCCTCGTACGGGGACTCCTGCACGTCCTCGGGCACGATGATGCAGGTGACCGAGCGCGAGGCCATCGCCACGCGCATCGCGCGGTCCACCAGGTGGCGGGCCTGCGACGGGGCCATGCAGTACTGCACGAACTCCGAGGCCACGTCCTTGAAGAGGACCTGGAGGTCTACCTCCTGCTGATAATTGGAGCCGAGGCCGCTGCGCGCCTGCTGGCCGACGATCGCCACCACGGGCATGTGGTCGAGCTTGCCGTCGTAGAGGCCGTTCAGAAGATGGATCGCGCCGGGGCCGGAGGTGGCCATGCACACGCCCGGCTCGCCGGTGAACTTCGCGTGGGCGGTGGCGGCGAAGGCGGCGATCTCCTCGTGCCGCGTCTGGATGAACTCCGGTTTCTCGACCTTGTGGAAGGCGCCGAGCAGGCCGTTGATTCCGTCCCCCGGATAGCCGTAGATCTTGTCGACGCCCCACTCGTTGAGGCGGTTGAGAATGAACTCCGCGACATTCTGGGACATGGTCGCCTGACGCTTCCTTTCGACGCTTACCTGGGGTAGCTACCCGTGGGCGCTGCTTGGCAACCGCCGCAAAAATGTCCGGGCGCTTACAAGCTCTGGCCTACTCGGGCGGCGTGTTCTCCTGCAGGGCCACGACGGCCGCGATGTGGGACAAGTGCGTGAGTCCCTGAGGGAAGTTTCCGACCATCTGGCCGGTGCGCGTGTCCCACTCCTCCGAGTACAGGCCGAGCTCGTTCGCGCACGCCACCACGCGGTCGAACACCTCGCGTGCCTCGTCGAGCCGGTGCTGGTGGGCGAGACACTCGGCGAGCCAGAAGGAGCATGCGAGGAAGGCGCCCTCGCGGCCCTCGAGGCCGTCGTCGACGGTGTAGCGACGGATCAGCCCGTCGTCGTCCAGCTCCTCGCGGATCGCGTCCGCGGTGCGCACCATGCGCTCGTCGTCCCAGTCGACGAACTCCACGGTGGGCAGGAGGAGCAGCGCAGCGTCAAGCTTCTTCTCGCCGAAGGCCTGCACGAACACGCCGCGCTTCGAGTCGTAGCCCTCGCTCTCCACCGCCTCGCGGATCTCGTCGCGCGCCTTGCGCCAGCGCCTCTCAGGCGCCTTGCGCATGCACTCGTCGGCGAGGCGCAGGCCGCGGTCGAGCGCGGCCCAGCAGAGCGCCTTCGAGTGCACGAAGTGCTTGCCGCCGGACGGCCACTCCCAGATGCCCGCGTCCGGCTCCCGCCACTGCTCCACCGCGGCTTCCACGAGGTCGTGGATGAAGCGCCAGTCGTCGTCGGTCGGGGAGTTGCCGCGCTGGTGCCAGCGCCAGGTGAGGTTCACGAGCTCGCCGTACGCGTCGAGCTGCAGCTGGTCGCTCGCACGATTGCCCACGCGCACGGGCTTCGAGCCACGGTAGCCCTGGAGGTCGAGGCGAACCTCGTCGAGCCGCCGCTCGCCGCCCACGCCGTAACACACCTGAAGGTCGTCCACACTTCCCGCGGCCGTGCGAAGCATGAAGCGGCGGAAGCGATCGGCCTCCGCCTCGAACCCCAGGTCGGCCATCGCGCGCACCGTCAGGCTCGCGTCGCGGATCCAGGAGTAGCGGTAGTCGAAGTTGCGCTCGCCGCCGATCACCTCCGGAAGCGAGGTGGTGGGCGCGGCCACGATCGCGCCGGTGGGCGCGTGTGACAACGCCATCAGCACGGCCGCGGAACGCAGCGCGCCGTCGGCGTCCGCGCCCTCGATGCCAAGCCCGCGCGCCCACGAGCGCCACCACTTGATCGTGCCGTCGAGGATGCGGTCGAGCTCGTGCGGGTCGCTCGCCTGCGGCGGCTCGAGGTCGAGCTGCTCGGGGCGCGAGAACCACAGCGACAAGCGCAGGCGCTCCCCCGGCCGCACCGTGGCCTCCGCGACCACCTCGTGGTCCTCGCCCTCGCGCAGGTCGAGGTCCCCGGACATCACCAGCGCCTCGTCTCCGCCCACGGCGCTGTACACCTGCCGCCCCTCGTGCCTGATCCACGGCTGCAGCTCGCCGTAGTCGAAGCGCGGGGTGATCCTCACGCGCACGTCGATGCTTCCCCGCTCCGCTTCGAGTACGCGCAGTATGCGCCTGTGCGGATCGACCGCGTCAGCGTTCGCGCGCATCTCCATGCAGTCGGTCAGCCTCAGCACGCCGCCGCCCACGTGGAAGGTGGTCACCAGCACGAGCGTGTCGTCGATGTACTCCCGCTGCATCGAGAGCACCTCGCCCTGAGGCTCCACCGTCACGCTGCCGCCGGCCTCGCGGTCGAGCAGCCGTCCGAACACGCTGCCCGAGTCGAAACGGGGCAGGCAGCACCAGTCGATCGACCCGTCGCGAGCGACGAGCGCGGCCGTGTGGCAGTCGCCGATCAGCGCGTAATCTGCGATCGGCGGATAGTCGTCACGCGCGCCAGGCACGGGCACATCCTTCCCATTTAGGTGAAAAAGCGCGCGAGACCGGTAGATTCGAGTGCGTGACGCAGACGGGGGAGATCGTGAAGGTGCTCGAACTCGAGCCCGAGCTGGCTGAGGGCCTCGACCCGGAGCAGGAGGAGATCGCGCGCGGGCTCGCCGTCGCACGGGTGGATGAGATCGCGCCTGGCGAGTGGCAGGGCGAGGAGGCGTACCCCGCCACGGCGGGCCATCTCGGGCTGCTCGTGATCGACGGGCTCATGTGCCGCAGCGTGGAGGTGGGCAACCGCACCTGCGCCGAGCTGCTCGGCCCGGGGGACTTCCTGCGCCCGTGGGTGAAGGTGGCGCCGCACTCGTCGGTGCCGCTCGAGGCCCGCTGGACCGTCGTGGACACCGCGCACGTGGCGGTGCTGGACCGCCGCTTCGCGAGCGCCGTCGCCCGCTTCCCCGAGCTGGCCGGAGCGATCCTCGACCGCGTGATGATGCGGTCGCGCTGGCTCGCCTTCCACATGGCGGTCACGCACCTCAAGCGGATCGAGTCCCGGCTGCTCGTGGTGTTCTGGCACTTCGCCGATCGCTGGGGCCGGGTCGGCCCCGAGGGCGTGACGGTGCCGCTGCGCGTCACGCACCAGATACTCGCGGGGGTTGTGGGCGCGCAGCGACCGTCGGTCACGACAGCGCTCAGCAACCTGCGCCGCAGCGGCCTCATCGAGCGCCAGCAGGACGGGTCGTGGCTCCTCCACGGCAGCCCGCCGGCGGAGATGAACCCGGTCGAGACCCTGGCGGCCGGCAAGCCGTTCCGGGACAGCGACGTCTCCGGCTGAGCCGGAGCACGCGCGACACGGGTCGTTTTACCCACTGAGCGTGGGGGTACCTGCACGCAGATGCCGGCACGGTTGTGCGCTTGGTGGATTGCACTCGCGGCGCTCTGGCTCCTGCTCGTCGACAACGTCAAGTTTCCGGAGCTGATGACCGGGGCGGCTGCGGCGCTCATCGGCTCAGTGGCTGCCGAGGTGGTGCACAGCCAGTCTCTGGTGCGCCTACGCGTGAAGCCGTCCTGGGCCCGCTACGCATGGCGCCCCTTGGTGCGCGTCTTCCCCGAGACGGGGCGCGTGCTTCTCGTCCTGCTGCGCCAGCTCGTGCTCCGCCGCCCCGCGCACGGCGAGTTCCGGGTCGTGCCGTTTCGCCCCGGGCGCCCGGACGGCGGGCACGACATGACCCGGCGCGCGCTCGCGAAGGCTGCCGGCTCGTTCGCCCCCAACACGTACGTGGTCGGCGTGGACGACGAGCGCGAGGTGATGCTCGTGCACCAGCTCGAGCCGTCCGACGACGCCTCGGAGCTCGATCCGCTGGAGCTCGGATGAATGAGTGGCTCCTCGCGGCGGTGGTGCTGCTGGTCGCCCTGGTGCCCTGCGGCATCGTGTGCACGCTGCGCTCGCCGATGGACGGGCTCGTGGCCCTCGAGCTCGCCGGGGTGATCGACACGACGATCCTCGTGCTCCTCTCGGAGGGCTTCCACCGGCAGCCGTTCGTGGATCTGGCGATCGTCTCGGCGGGGCTCTCGTTTGCGGGGGCCCTCGTGTTCGCCCGCATCCTGGAGCGCTGGGTATGACCGTGCGGCACGTCGCGGAATACGTCCTGCTCATCCTCGGCGTCGGGATACTGGCGCTGTCCGCGATCGGCGTCCTGGCGATGCGCAGCGTGTATGACCGCCTGCACTATGTCTCCACGGCGAGCGTGGGCGCGGCGCTCGTTTGCGTCGCGGTGACGGTGCGCGAGTCGTTCTCGCTGATCGGCAACAAGACCCTTCTCATCGCCTTCTTCCTGCTCATCAGCGGGCCAGTGCTCACCCATGCCACCGCACGCGCGGCAAGGGTGCGCGAACGGGGGGACTGGAAGGTCAAGGAGGGCGAGCGCGTGGAGGTGGTGGAACGATGATCGAGGCGTTCCAGATCGTCGCGCTCGTGCTCGTCGCCGCCTCCGGCACCGCAGTCGTGCTGGTGCGCGATCCGCTGCGGCAGGCGGTCGTCGTGAGCTTCTACGGATCGCTGCTCGCCGGCCTGTTCTTCGCTTTCCAAGCGCCGGACGTCGCGCTTTCTCAGATCGTCATCGGTTCCGTCGGCGTTCCGCTGATGCTGCTCATGACGATCGCGAAGATCCGCAAGCGCGAAGGGGGGCGCGAGGGCGATGAGTAGACGCGCGCGGCTATGGCTGCTCGCTCCCGCGCTCGCGGGAACCATGGCTCTCGTCGTGTGGGGCTTCACGGGGCTGCCCGACTTCGGGCACTACAAGGGTGACTACGGCAGGCTGCTCGCGAAGGTCGCCGTGCCGGAGCGCAAGGCCACCGACGTCGTGGTCTCGACCACGTTCGACTACCGCGGCTTCGACACCCTCGGCGAGGAGATGATCCTCTTCACCGCCGTGCTCGGGCTCGTTGTGCTCCTGCGGGAGCTGCGCGGCGAGCAGGAGGAGGAAGAGGAGGCGGACGACAACAAGGAGGGCGAGGCGGGGCGCGAGCACCGCACGAGCGACGCGCTGCGGATCTTCGGGCTCGGGCTGGTGGGACCCACGGTGCTGCTCGGCGTCTACATAGTCACGCACGGCACCCTCACTCCCGGCGGCGGCTTCCAGGGCGGCGTGATCCTCGCCACGGCGCTCCTCATCGTGTACCTGGCGGGGAGGTACGCGGCGATGAGGAAGGTGAGCCCGATCCCGCTACTGGAAGCCGGGGAGGCCAGCGGCGCCACAGCTTTCGCCCTGTTCGGGCTCGGCGGCCTGATCATCGCGGGCGTTTACATGAAGAACTTCATCGACCCGGGCACGAAGGGGAGCCTGCTCTCGGGCGGCTTCATCCCGCTGCTCAACATCGCGGTCGGCCTCGAGGTGGCCGGCGCCTTCTCGCTCGCCTTCCAGGAGTTCCTCGACCAGACCATCCTGCTCCGCAGCCCGGGAGGCGGCGAGTGAGCTTCCTGCCCTATGCCGTGGCGGCGTGGCTCTTCGGGATCGGCATCTACGGGGTCGCGACAAGTCGCAACTTGATCCACCTCGTGGTGTGCCTGACCGTCGTCCAGTCGGGAACCTATGTCCTGCTCCTTGCGATCGGCTACGTCGGCGCCGGCAAGGCACCCATCTTCGCGGACATCCCGTCGAACTCCACCGTCGTCGACCCGGTGGTGCAGACGCTCACCCTCACGGACGTCGTCGTGGAGGCCACCGTGGTCGCGCTCCTGCTCGCGCTCGCGATGCAGGCGCACAAGCGCTTCGGCACGCTCAACCCCGACGACCTCGGCGCGATGAGGTCATGAACCACCTCGCGCCGCTCGCGGTCGCCGTGCCGATCATCGCGGCGGGAGTGCTCGCCGCGACCGCATCGATCGCGAGCCGCTGGTTTGCCGACATCGTCGCGATTCTCACGGCTGCCGCGAGCACGACTCTCTGCGCGATCCTGATGGCGCACAGCGGCCACCACGAGGTCGTCTACTGGTTCGGCGGCTGGCAGCCGCGCCATGGCATCGCTCTCGGGATCGGCTTCGCGGTTGGGCCGCTCGGCGCCGGGCTCGCCACCTTCGCCGGCCTCATCGTCTGCGCCGCACTCATCTTCTCGTGGCGCCACCTCGAGGCGATCAGCCACGTCTACCACGCGCTCATGCTCGTCTTTCTCGCGGGCATGGTCGGCTTCTGCCTCACCGGCGATCTGTTCAACCTGTTCGTGTTCTTCGAGCTCCTCAGCGTGGCCGCCTACGCGCTTGTGGGCTACAAGATCGACCAGCGCGCGCCGCTCGAGGGATCGCTCAACTTCGCCATCACCAACTCGGTCGGCGGCTTCATCGTCCTCACCGGGATCGCGCTTCTGTACGGGCGCACCGGGGCGCTCAACATGGCGCAGATCGGCCACACGCTCGCCGGCCAGCACACCGACGGGCTCGTGATCGTGGCGTTCACGCTGCTCGTCTCTGGGTTCTTCGTGAAGGCGGCGGTCGTGCCGTTCCACTTCTGGCTGGCGGACGCCTACTCGGTCGCTCCCACGCCGGTGTGCGCGGTGCTCTCGGCGGTGATGAGCGAGCTCGGCCTGTACGCGGTGGTGAGG
>DATEPK010000310.1:0-2797 GCA_035273245.1 Thermoleophilaceae bacterium | reverse complement strand
GCGCCGTCCGAGCTGTAGCGCGGACCCATGTTCGGAGGCGCGCTGTTCGAGGTGCCCCAGCACTCGGGGGCGATGCCGGCGTCGAGCTCGTAGATGCCGAGCGACTCCCAGTACTTGTGGTCGACCGAGCACTCGATGATGCTGAAGCCGCCCACGATGCCCACGACCTTGTCGGTCTGGATCAGCTTGTGAGCGAAGCCCGCGATCTGCGCCGGGTTCGTCTGCTCCTCGTACCACTTGTACTGGATCGGGTGGCCGTTGATGCCGCCGTTGTCGTTGACGCAGTGGAAGTACGCGTCAGCCATCGTGGCGCCGTCCGTGAAGTCCGTACCGGGCTGCTTGGTCACGATCGCGCCGAGCTTGATCGGGGTGCCCGTGGCCTTCACGCCAGGCTTGGTGCCGCACTTCGAGACGTCGGCAGCCTGCGAGGTCGTCGAGCTTCCGCCGCCACCTCCGCCGCCGGACGTGGTGTTGCTCTTGTTGCTGCTTCCGCAAGCTGAGACGACGATCGACAAGCCGATCGCCAGGATCAACAGCGACAAGACCGATCGGGTCTTGCGCGAGCCCAGGTGTTTCCTCACCGCTCCTCCTCCTCGAGTGAATACGAGTCCGCGCCGCCCCCAGCGACGGGACGGTCGATACTAAATGTAAGGTCAGATGTATGCAATGCCGTGGGTTCTGACCCGGTTAACGCCGTATTAAGCCCATTGAACCGCCATTCCTGAATACAATCCACGCGCGCGCGCCGTTCATCGCGCTGGACCGCATGAGCACTCAACCCAACGGCACCTCGCAGACAATGCGGGCGCTTCTCCGCCTGAGGGAGCTGCTGTTGAGTGGCGAGTTCGCGCCGGGCGAGCGGATGTCGGAGCTTCCGCTGGTGGACCGGCTCGGCGTTTCGCGCACGCCGTTGCGGCTCGCGCTCGCGGCGCTCGAGCACGAAGGTTTTCTCCGCGTGCTGCCCGGGGGCGGGTACGTGGTGCGCGAGTTCACGCGGGCGGACATAGACGACGCCATCGAGCTGCGGGGAGTGCTCGAGGGCACGGCGGCGCGCTTCGCCGCCGAGCGCGGAGTGAGCCGGCGTGAGCTCAAGGCGATGGTCGAGATCACCGAGCTGTCGGATGAGTTCGTGCACCGGGCCGACTACGAGTCCTTCGAGCGCTACGTCGACCTCAACGAGCGCTTCCACTCGCTGCTCTATGAGGCGGCCCGCAGCCCTCTGCTCATGCGCGCGCTCGACCACGCGATCTCGCTGCCGTTCGCCGGGCCGAGCGCGTTCGTCCTCACGGAGGCCGAGCTGCCCGAGTCGCGCGAGGTGCTCGTTGTGGCGCAGAGCCACCACCGCTCGCTCATCGACGCGATCGAGCGGCGCGAGGGAGCGCGCGCCGAGAACGTCGCGCGCGAGCATGCCCGGCTCGCTCGTTTCAACCTCGACATCGTGCTTCGGCACAAGGACATGCTCGAACGCATGCCCGGCGCGTCGCTCATCGCGCTTGGCGATGTCGACGTCGATGCCGGGGAGAGCGTGCCGTCCGAAGCGAGCACGTAGCGGTCCCACTCGCCGCATTGTCAGGGGGGTCCAGGCGGCGGGCCAGCCTCAGAGCGCGCACGTTCTTGTCGATCAGCGCGGAATCTGGTCTAGCCTTGTGGGCGAGGATCTGAGGAGAGTGGGGAGTTGCTGGCCGAATCCCAGTCATCGTCCGCCTCGCTGAGCGGAACGACCCATCAGCCGGAGCGCTGGCGCCTGCGGGGCGTCCCGAGCGAGAACGGCCTGGACGAGTGGACGGAGATACTCGCGGCCACCCACCTCGGCTTCGACATCGAGGCCACGCCGCGGACACCCACGAAGTTCAACGGCGCGGTGTCGAGACGCCGCTTCGGCGGGCTCGCGCTCGTGGACTGCGCGTCGTCGCCGTGGCTGGGGCGGCACGGCAAGCCGCCGGCCGGCGGTGCGCCCGACGCCGTGATGGGCTTCCAGTTCGTGCGCAAGGGCGTGGAGCTCGTGCGCGAGAGCGGCCGCGAAATCACTCTCACCGCGGGGGACATCGTGCTCTGGGACGGCTGGCAGCCCACTGAAGTGGAGGTGGTCGAGCCGTTTCTCAAGCGCACCCTGATCTTCCCGCGCGAGCGCGTCCTCGCCGTCTGCCCGCGGCTCGGGGATGTGGACGCGCTGCCTCCGCTCGGCGAGAGCGCGTCCGCCCGCCTGCTCGCCCGTTATCTCGACGCGCTCGCGATGGAGCTGCCGGCGCTCGATGACGCCGCAGGCACCGCCGCCGCGGACGCCGCGCTCGAGCTGCTGCGCGCCGCGGTGGAGCCGAGCGTTCCCACCACGCGTGCCGCCAAGCGCGAGGCCCTGCGCGCGAGCGTGCGCCGCCACGTGCGCGAGCGGCTTCAGGACCCGGCGCTCTCTCCCGTGTCGATCGCGAAGGCGCACGCCATCTCCGTGCGGGCGCTGCACGCTCTGTTCGAGGACTCGGGCGAGTCGGTGGCGGGCCTGGTCCGGCGCGAGCGGCTGCGGCGCTGCTTCGAGGATCTCATGCGCCCGAGCGGCGGGTCGATTACCGAGATCGCGTTTCGCTGGGGCTTCCGCGACGCCGCTCACTTCTCGCGTGTGTTCAAGCGCGAGTACGGGGCCACGCCGAGTGAGGCGCGCCACGAGGCGCTGGCACGCATCGGCAAGGAATCGGGCGCTCGCGGGCTGGATCGCGAGGCGGGCCTTCTCTAGCGTCGCCGCTCGATGCCTGGTCTCGTGGAGGGGAAGGCCGGCCTCGTCACCGGGGCCGCCAGTGGAATTGGG
>DATEPK010000309.1:0-7815 GCA_035273245.1 Thermoleophilaceae bacterium | reverse complement strand
GATCTTCGCGAGACGTTCAAGCGCTTCGACCCGACCGCGCGCGACACTGCGCGCTTCACGAGCCTGCTCTCGCAGCGGCGGGCGAACCTGCAGCGGGTGATCCACAACTTCCAGCTGCTCACGACAGCGCTGGCCGGCCGCGACCATCAGCTCACGCAGCTCGTGGACGCCTCGAACGCGAACTTCCAGGCGATCGCGAGCGAGGACCAGAAGCTCGAGGAGACGCTCCAGCTCCTGCCGGGCACGCTCCAGACGGCCAACACCACGCTGGGGAAGGCCGACAAGCTCGCGCAGGTGCTCGGGCCGACCTTCCAGGCGCTGCGGCCGGGCGCGCGCGCACTCGGCCCCTCGCTCGCGGCCACGCGGCCGTTCCTCAAGCAGACCACGCCGGTGATCAAGAACCAGCTGCGTCCCTTCTCCGTGAAGGCGCAGCCGACGGTGCACGAGCTGCGGATCGCCGCGCAGCACCTCAACCCCGTCGCGCCGCGCCTGACACGCACGGCGCAGTTCCTCAACGTGCTGCTGAACGAGCTGGCCTACAACCCGCCCGGGCCCGAGGAGGGCTTCCTCTACTGGGCCGCGTGGGTGAACCACGCCGGCGCATCGATCTTCTCGACGCAGGACGCGCACGGCGTGGTACGGCGCGGCCTGTTCGTCACCGACTGCACGAGCCTGGGCGTGCTGCAGGCGATCGAGGGGCTCAACCCGCAGCTCAAGGTCCTGATCGATCTGCTGAACGCGCCCACCCAGCAGCAGGTGTGCGGCGGCAGCCCTGTCCCGACGGGGGCGAACCCCTGATGCAGAAGCAGGCACCCAGCCTCGGGCGGATCTTCGTGATGGTGGGCTTCGCCATCTCCTGCGTGGCCATCCTGCTCTACCTCTGGATCACCTTCGGCGGCCCCGTGCCGCTGAGGGCGAAGGGGTACCGCGTGACCGTGAACTTCCCCGAGGCCACCACCCTCGCCGACCAGGCCGACGTGCGCATCTCGGGCGTGAACGTCGGCAAGGTGGTGGGGCTGAAGGTGGTCGTCCACAAGGGCCAGGTGAAGCCGCTCACCGCCGTGACGATCGAGATGAACCACAAGTACGCCCCGATCCCGCGAGACACGCGCGCGATCCTGCGGCAGAAGACGCTGCTCGGCGAGACCTACGTCGAGCTGTCCCCGGGCAACCGGTCGGGCCCGAAGCTCGCGGACAACGGCACGCTGCCGAACGGACAGGTGGCGCAGACGGTGCAGCTCGACGAGATCTTCCGCGCGTTCGATCCGAAGACACGCCTGGCGTTCCAGAACTGGATGCAGCAGGAGGGCGTTGCGCTTACGGGCCGCGGGCAGGACCTGAACGACGCGCTCGGCAACCTCACCCCGTTCGCCGAGAACCTGGACAAGGTGCTGGCGGTCTTGCACAGCCAGCAGGGGGCGACGTCGCGGCTCGTGCGCAACACCGGCGTGGTGTTCAACGCGCTGACCGAGCGCGACGGGCAGCTGGCGGACCTGATCTCGAACTCGAACCGCGTGTTCCAGACCACCGCGTCGCGCGACCAGCAGCTCAAGCAGGCGTTCATCGCGTTCCCGACGTTCGAGGACCAGTCGCGCGCGATCTCGGTGCGGCTCACGAAGTTCGCGAACAACGCGAACCCGCTGATCAACCAGCTGCGGCCGGCCGCGCGACAGCTCTCGCCGACGCTGATCAGCGCGGCCAAGCTCGCGCCGAACCTGAAGGCGCTGTTCCAGGACATCCGCCCGCTCGTGAAGGCGTCCAAGCGCGGACTCCCGGCCGTGTCTTCGTTCCTCGACTCAACGCGACCGGTGCTCGCGCAGGCCGACCCGTTCCTGCGCAGCCTCAATCCGTTCCTCGACTGGGTGGGGCTGTACAAGCACGAGGCGGCCGCGTTCTTTGCGCTCGACACCGCCGCCACCCAGGCCACCGGCGCCGTGTGCGACAAGCCGACGCAGCGCTGCACCTCGGCCGACAACTCGAAGCAGGTGCACTACCTCCGCACCACGAACCCGGTGAACCCCGAGGCGCTCGCGGCGTATCCCAAGCGAATCGCGAGCAACCGCAACAACCCCTACTTCCAGCCGCTCGGGTATCTCGACCTCGCGCGCGGGGGGCTCAAGGTCTTCGGCACCTATCTCTGCACCACGAACCCGGTGCCCACCGTCGTGCAGACCATCGATCCGCTCCTGCCGGGCGTGGGCGCGCTCACAAACCTGATCTCGCCGGACACCTTCGCCCTGATCGACAAGTTCGTGTACGGCGGCAACGGCCCGGCGAACGTGGCGTCGCCGCCTTGTAGAGAACAGGCGCCGCTCGGCAATCTCCTCGGACAGACCGGGAAGTACCCGCACGTGACGGCCGCGCCCGACTCGCCCTGAGCGAGCCTTGTGACCTGTCGCCTGTGGCCTATGGCCTCACTAACCTAGGCGTATGAGGGGTGCAGCACTGTTCGCACGACTCGTGCGATTTGTCGTGCGTCGGCCCATTCCCGTGCTCGCCGCGGTCGGCCTGCTTGCGGTGCTCGCCGCTGTGTATGCGC
The DNA here is from genome assembly GCA_035273245.1 of Thermoleophilaceae bacterium. Classification (GTDB taxonomy): domain Bacteria; phylum Actinomycetota; class Thermoleophilia; order Solirubrobacterales; family Thermoleophilaceae; genus JAICJR01. The sequence continues at coordinate 5,276 of DATEPK010000309.1, read as the reverse complement.
TGCGGATTCAGCCGAGTGCCTCCACGGACACGCTGGTGAACCGCTCGTCGCAGTCCTACAAGGACACTCAGCGCTTCAAGAAGGAGTTCGGGGACGACGCGGTGGTCGTTCTCGTGAAGGGCAACCTCGAGCGCACGCTGCTCACGTCGGACCTCGACACGCTGATCAAGCTCGAGGGCTGCCTGTCCGGGAACGTGCCGGCCAAGAGCATCGTCCAGAACGGGAAGGTGGTGGCGGCCGGGCTCGACCGCATGCCGCGCGTGTGCACGCAGATCGCGCAGGCGAAGGCGGCGAAGGTGGTGTTCGGCCCTGGGACCTTCACCAACACCGCGGTTGAGCGGATCGGCGCGGGGTTCACGCAGGAGAAAAATCAGGAGGCCGCCAAGGCGGACGAGGTGGCCCAAGCCGCTCGCCAGGCAGCCGCGGCGAAGGGGTACTCCAAGGCCCGGCAGAACAAGCTTGCGCTCGAGGCGCGCCAGCTCGTGTATGCGCAGTTCGTGAAGCAGACGCTGCAGCTCGCGCTCCAGTACGGCCTCACGAGCGTGCCGGCGATCAACAACACGGAGTTCGTGTCGCAGCTCTGGTTCGACCCGAGCAAGGGCGTGAACGTGCCCAAGGCGCGCTTCGCCTTCCTCGCGCCGAGCCCGAACGCGGCACTCGTGCAGGTGCGGCTCAAACCGAACCTCTCAGACGGGCAGCGGCGCCACGCCATCGGCCTGATCCAGAAGGCCACGAAGGACAAGTTCTTCCGCATGCAGAACGGCCAGCAGTACATCGTCAGCGGCGTGCCGGTGGTGGCGGACGCCCTGGCGACGTCGGTGCAGCATGCCGTGGTGGTCCTGCTGATCGCGGTGCTGATCGTGATGGCGGCCACGCTCGCGCTCGTGTTCCGCGCACGGCTGCGGATGCTGCCGCTGGCGCTCGCGCTCGCCGCGGCGGCGCTGGCCTTCGGGGCGGTCACGCTCGTGGGCGGGAGCCTCACGATGGCTTCGGTGGCGGCGCTTCCGGTGCTGATCGGCCTGGCGGTGGACTACGCGATCCAGTTCCACTCGCGCTTCCAGGAGGGCGTGGCCGCCGGGTTGCGTCCAGAGGACGCCGCACCAACGGCGGCGGCTGCCGGCGGGCCCACGATCGCGAGCGCCGGCCTCGCCACGGCGGTGGGCTTCCTGGTGCTGCTGCTCTCGCCGGTGCCGATGGTGCGCGGGTTCGGCGCCGTGCTCGTGCTGGGCATCGTGCTCGCGTTTGCCGTCGCGCTCACCGCGGGCTTCGCCGCGCTGTCGCGCTTCGGCCATGCGTCGCAGCGTGTCCGGCCCGAGGACGTGCCTCCGCTCTTCCCCCGCGGGCGCGAGTGGCTCGCACGCGCCGGGGCCACACGGCCGGGGCGCGCCGTCGTGACCGGTGCGACGGGCACGTGGGACTTCATCCGCCGCGGCGCCTCAGCGTCCGTGGCGAACGCGGTCGAGCGCCCGCGTCGCGTGCTCGCGGTGGGGCTGCTGCTCGCCGCGATCGGCTGGGCCGCGGACACGCAGACGAAGGTCGTGTCCGACGTGACGCAGCTCGTGCCGCAGAACCTCCAGGCGCTCAAGGACGTGAAGCAGCTCGAGGCCGCCACCGGCGTGTCCGGCGAGCTCGACGTGACGGTGCGGGCGAAGGACCTCACGGACCCGAACGTGGTGAAGTGGATGACGAGCTTCGAGCAGCGCGTCCTCGCCGCCCACGGCTACAAGCCGGGCGACCGCTGCACCCAGGCGAAGAACCCGCCCGAGCTCTGCCCGGCCCTCTCGCTCCCGGACCTCTTCAGCGCAAGCGGCCAGCCGATCACTAAGCAGGGGGTGCGCTCGCTGCTCGCGGCGGTGCCGACGTACTTCTCCCAGGGCGTGATCTCGCCGGACCACAAGGTGGCGAACATGGCCTTCGGCATCCGGCTGATGCCGCTCGACCGTCAGAAGAGGCTGATCGACGACATCCGCGGGCAGCTCCACCCGCCGGCCGGGGTGAGCGCGGACGTGGTGGGCCTCCCGGTGCTCGCGGCCGATGCGAACAGCCAGCTGTCGTCCACGGGCCGCCGGGCGCTCACGCTGCTCGCCGGTCTCGCCGCCGTGTTCCTCGTGCTGCTGGCGATCCGCCGCAGCCTGCGCGAGGCCGCTGTGCCGCTGATCCCGATCGCATTTGCCACCGGGTGGTCGGCGCTCGTCCTGTTCCTGCTTCGCATCCCGCTCAATCCGATGTCGGCCGGGCTCGGCGCGCTCGTGATCGCGATCTCCACGGAGTTCAGCGTGCTGCTGTCCGCCCGCTACAAGGAGGAGCGCGGCTCGGGAGCCGGGCCGGCGCGCGCGCTCGAGCGCACCTACGCCTCCACCGGCGCGGCGGTGCTCGCCTCGGGCACCACGGCGATCGCCGGTTTCGCCGCGCTGATCGCGTCTGACATCACGATGCTGCGGCAGTTCGGCATCGTGACCGTGGTGGACCTCACCGTGTCGCTGCTCGGGGTGATGATCGTGCTCCCGGCAGCGCTCATGTGGGCCGAGCAGCACGGCCGCTTCACCCTCGGCGACCTCGATCCGCGCCGGGCGCTCTCCCGCCTCCGCCTGCCGCGCCTGCGGCGCGCGCCTCCGGACGCCCCGGCGGTCGAGGCGCAGGGTCAGTGACCGAGGACCGCTTCGCGGACCTCGGCTCGGGCGACGGCAGGCAATCCCCGGCGCAGCGGCTCGCGGAGCTCGACGAGCTCGACCTCGCCCAGCAGAGGGAGTCGAAGCCGGCGGGCCCGCCGCCACGCCCCGCCGGACGCTACATGTGGGTGGTCGGCGTGGTGTTCGTGATCGCCATCGCAGTCGCCGGCGTGAACGCGCTGCGCCACAGCGGCGGCAGCCTGCACGGGCCCCAGCTGAACAAGCGGCTGCCGCAGTTCGCCGCGCCACTCGCCACGAGCAGCCTCGACGGCGACGCGAACGTGAAGCAGACGAAGCAGCAGTCGAACCAGCTCGGCGCCGAGCCCGCCTGCCAGGTGCACGTGCCGGGCAGCATCACCTCGTGCGCACTGAGCCGCAAGCCGCTCGTGCTGTCGGTGATCGTTCCGGGAGCGAAGAAGTGCGAGGCCCAGCTCGACCTCTTCCAGCGCATGGCAGCCGCGCACCCGCGGACGCAGTTCGCCGCCGTCGTGAGCGGAGGGAGCCATGCCAAGGTGGCGGCGCTGGTGCACCGGCACGGCTGGACCTTCCCGGTGGCGGTTGACCGCGACCTCTCGGTCTTCAACCTCTACCACGTGGCCGTGTGCCCAACGACGGTGTTCGCCCTGCGCGGCGGGGTGGTGAAACGCACCTCGATCGAGCCGCTCAGCCAGCAGCAGGTTCTCGCGGGCCTGCGCGCGATCGGCGGCGCATGACCGCGGAGTTCGAGCTCCGGCCCGGCTGGGTGGGGGAGGAGCTGGCGGCCGAGTTCCCGGAGCTTCGCCTGATCCAGACCGTCGTGCCGCTGCGCCCGGGACGCAGCCCGCGCACGGTGAAGCACAGGCTGAAGGTGATGAGCGACCGCTTCACGGGACCGAAGGCCGTGCAGGTGCGCCAGCAACCGGTGCCCTGGGCCTACCGCGTGTTCTTCCGCCAGATCGGGATCGACCCGGACCGGACCCAGACGCCCGCCGAGGCGATCGCCCTCGAGCGGATGCGGGCGGGGGAGTTCGCCAGCCGGGGCGTGCTCCACGACGCACTCCTGATCGGGATGGTCGAGACGGGGGTTCCGCTTCTCGCATATGACTCCGAGCGGGTGAGCGGGGGGCTGGGGTTGCGGCTGGCAACCGCGGGTGAGCGGCTCGGGGAGAGTGGCCGCGACCTTCGAGGCGGTGAGATCGTGGTGGCCGACGAGGCGCGCGCGCTGGCCGTGCTGTTCGGCGACGAGGCGGCCGGATATGCCCCGCACGTAGACACGAGGCGCGTGCTGCTGGCGGCCGTGCAGGTGAAGGGAGTGCCTGACGTGAGCGCCGAAGAAGCGCTCTGGACAGCGGCGGAAACCCTTGCGGAGGCCCCCTAGGCCGGTGCTACGATGGCCGGAGAACCCGACCGGGGGAGGGCTGGGAAATGGCCGAGGTAGTCGTTCGCAGGACGGTCGCCGCACCGGCGGTCGATGAGCGCGCCGCACGGCGTTCGCTGCTCGATCAGATCGCCAAGCTCGAACGCGAGCTGGCCACGCTCTTCTGCAGCGCCTATCCCCGTACCGGGTTCGACTGGGCCGTGCCGTCCCGCGGCGGTCCGCGCATCCTCACGCTCGGTGAGCTCGAGGCGATCCGCGACGAGATGGCGGAGCGGCTCGAGCGCAACCGCCGCGAGCTGTCGGAGCGCACGCTCGTGGAGGACCGGAATCGCCGCCTGATCGAGGAGATGCTGCTCGAGCCCGGGAAGCATCGCTGGGTGCGCGTCGCAAACCGCGACATCGGCGAGACGGGCTGCAAGCAGTGGCACGTGCGCCCGCGCTACGGCCTGCTTGGCATGCTGATGGGGTGGTGGCGAGTCCGCATCTCCTCCGGCTGTCCGTTAGCCATGGGGCGCGGCCTGTGGCCGTGACCCCGCCTCTACCCGACGTGAAGCGGCACATCGATGGGCCGGCGTAGCCGCAAGCGCGTGCCCCGGGACGCTCCCGTGATCGAGCGCGACACGAGCACGCGCGCCGAGCGGGACGAAGCGCGCCGCGTGCGGGCGCAGCAGGCGGCGCGCCAGCGGATGGAGTCAGGCGACCAGCGGCTGCCGGCCCCGTGGGGCCCTTTCCCGCTCACCGAGCTGGTGGTGCTGCTTGCGATCGGTCTACTGGTCGGCGCCTTCGTGGTGCGCGGCGAACGCGGCCGGACGATGCTCGCGGCCGGGCTCTTGCTCGGATCGCTCGGCGGCCTCGAGGTGAGCATCCGCGAGCACTTCGCCGGCTACCGCTCCCACACCTCGATCTTCGCCGCCGCCGCCGGGGTGCTCACGATCGTCGTGGTCACCCTGGTCGTCCATCCGATCAAGCTGTGGATCGTGGCGTTGATCGCGCTCGCTGTCGCGGCGCTCACCTTCTATCTCGCGCGTGAGGCGTTCAAGAAGCGCTCGGGTGGGGTGGGTTTTCGCGCGAAATAGGAAGAGGTCATAGGTCATGGGCCATAGGTCATAGGGCTTTTCCTCTGACCTCTGACCTATGACCTATGACCTATGACCCGCCTTTCAGCGCGCTACCGCCGCGACCGCGCCCACCAGCTCGAACGGCTCGTGCTCGAACACCGGTGCGGTGGTGATGGCGGGCGGTTCGCTGTA
>DATEPK010000308.1:0-4074 GCA_035273245.1 Thermoleophilaceae bacterium | reverse complement strand
ACCGGCCCCGACCTCGACCGCATCGGCCTGAGCTACACGAAGGCGTCGGTGAGCCGGATCGAGAGCGCAATCCGGATCGGTGGGACTGGGCAGAGGCGGATGCCGGCCGGCGTGCTGCAGGGGCCGAATGCCGTGGCGGTGGCACAGTTTGTGGCCGCCGTAGCCGGTCAGTAGGCAGTCGGGAGTAAGGAGTCCTGTCTCCGCCCGCCGCTCACTGCTGCGTCGCGTAGAGCAGTAAGGGGCTAGCCCCGAGACATCCCGCACTTTGCAGGGATTTAGGGTCCGCCGCACGGTTACATCTGTCCGCCGACATTGCTACCGTGCGCCGTGTTGGCTCGTGGGGCCCCACTTCGGGACGAGTACGCGCCTGCTCGTGAAGAGCGGGTCGCTGACGTCTACCCGTTTCCTCGCAACGGCGAGAGGCGGACGATCCAGATCAAGGGTCAGACCGTTCCTCCGCCGCGCCGCCGGCGCTCGCATACGTCCACCCGGATGTCTGCGCGGCCGGATCGGCTGGCGCTCTGGGCCCTGGTGCTCGGGCTCGTGATGATCGCGATCGCCGCCGCCAGCGCGCACGGGCAGCCGCCGCAGCACGCGGCGCCGGCCGCACATGTGGCACACGTCCGCTGAGCGTGATCGAATGACAAGGTGCGCGCGCCCGCACTGCTGACGCTTGCCGCATGCCTGGCCGCAGTCGTTCCGGCTGCGGCCCAGGCCGCCGCGCCGAAATACGAGCTTGCCGGCGACTGGAGCTTCCACGGCGACAAATACCGCTTCAGCGAGCGCCACGGCCGCGTGTCCGGCCGCTCACTCACGAGCGTGAGGATCGGCCATTGCCTGGTCCGTAAGGGAACGAGGGTATTCAGCTCTTACCGCTTCGCGGCCACGCACGGCGGTTCGGACTACTGGAAGGGCCGTGTGGCGCTGGTGGGGAAGGGCTGCAAGCGGCGCCTCGTCTCCTCAACGATCAGGGTGGAGAGCGACCTGCGCTTCACCGAGTCTTCGAAGCTGCCCGGCGGCCGCCGCCCGCCGCCGAGCACCTTCAGCCGCATCCGGCCGCGGCTCAGCGCGCACGACCCCGTGATCGGTACGTGGCTGCGCAATGGCGCGGGCGTGATCGTGAGACGCGAGGGCAAGCTGTACGTGGGCCGCGCCCGCGAGGCGTTTTCGATCGCCAACGGCTGCACGGTGCCGGCGGGCGCCGTGGTGTGGCGGCTGCGCCCGCTCGCGCCCGATCGCTACAGCGGAACGATCCAGACCTTCTTCGGGCCTCCGGGGTGCGCGCCCGCCGATCTCGACCCCACGAGCTGGCGCTTCGGGGCCACGCGCGCGGTACTCATCCGCGAGTCCACGCAGGGTCAGGCCTTCCCCTATACGAGGGGTTAGCCCGTACCCCAAGCTTTACCGTCGCTGGGGTAATTGCCGTCAACTTGGCGTAGGAACGCTGAGGAACGGTAAGAAAAACCCGCACAGAACGTGCATTCGGCGTTTGAGGAATGTGCGCCAAGGTACGAACCCCCGGAATGGGGGCACCGGGTGACGACGGTGCTGTCGGGCGAGGCAGGGGACGCCTATACTTACCGCACGTAAGCGGCGTGCAGAAAGTGAAGTAAAGAGATGAAGACCAAGGAGAGCAGGTTTCAGGTCCATGACGAACTGACCGCTCCCGAGCGAAGTCTTCCCGTCCTCTCCGGCGCGCTGGCAAGCGGGGGTCAGCTCTCCAACTTCCTCGGCGTTCTCGCGGGTTCGCCCGCGGCGCTGCGCGGCTACGCACGCTTCCGTTCCGAGCTGCGCCACGGGGCGCTCGAGTGGGGCACCCAGCAGCGCATCGCGCTCGCCGTGGCGGAGCACCAGGGAAGCGAGTACTCGCTGCCCGCACTTCACCGTACGGCGCGGGACGCAGGCCTGGGGCTCGACGAGATCGCGCTCGCCCGCGAATTCGACTCTCACGACGAGCGCGAGGCCACGCTTCTGCGCTTCCTGAAGGCGCTTCTCGAGTCCGACGGCGCACCTCCGCCCTATCTCCTCGAGGAGGCACGCGAGGCCGGCTGGAGCGACGAGCAGGTGCTCGAAGCGGTCGCACACGTGGCCCTCGCCACCTTCACAAACCTCGTAACGAGGGCAGGAGATCTACCCCGTGACGGCTCCGCGGAGGGGTCCCGCCTCTCTCAGGCCGCCTGACCTTCTAGGATTCGGGCATGGCCGCCAGCGCGGCAACTGAAGCCCAAACGGTTCCGGGGGCTGAGGAACAGGGGATAGCTGGACGCAGCGAGTGCTGCCGGCTCTATCACCGTGCGGTGGAGCTCGTCGGCAAACGCTGGACCGGCGCGATCCTCCTCGTGCTTCTCGACGGACCGCTTCGCTTCTCCGAGATCAGGCAGCTCGTGCCCGACCTGTCGGACCGCCTGCTGTCCGAGCGGCTCAAGGAGCTCGAGGCGGAGGACATCGTCGAGCGCAGAGTGCTGGAGGGGTCGCCCGTTCGCGTGGAGTACGGACTGACCGACAAGGGCCTGGCGCTCGAGCCGGCGGTACGCGCGCTGAAGTCCTGGGCCAACTCCTGGTTGTAGTTCCTGCCACCGGCCACCTGCGGCCTGCCCGCGCTGCGCCGCAGGCGCAGCCTGGTTAGCCTACGCGCTTCGAATCTTCCCGCCGATCTTGAAGGAGCCCGATGGCAGACCAGCCCAAGACCGCCGATGACGTCAAGGCGATCGTCCAGGAGCGCGACATCCGCTTCGTCCGCTTCTGGTTCACGGACATCCTCGGACAGCTGAAGAGCTTCTCCATCAACTCCGCGGAGCTCGACGACGCCTTCGAGGGCGGCATGGGCTTCGACGGCTCCTCCATCACCGGCTTCAACGCGATCGAGGAGTCGGACATGATCGCGATGCCCGACCCGCAGACCTTCGCGGTGCTGCCCTGGCGCCCCGAGGACAAGGGGGTCGGACGCATCTTCTGCGACGTCGTCACGCCGAGCCGCGAGCCCTACGAGGGCGATCCGCGCTACGTGCTGCGCCGCGCGCTCCAGCGCGCCGAGTCGATGGGCTTCGACACCTTCAACGTCGGTCCCGAGCTCGAGTACTTCTACTTCCGCAGCGCCCGGCCGGCCGACGGCCACCCGGAGATCCTCGACGAGGGCGGCTACTTCGACCTCACCACGCTCGACGCCGGCTCGGACGTGCGGCGAGAGACGGTGCTCGCCCTCGAGGAGCTCGGCATCCACGTGGAGTACACGCACCACGAGGTCGGGCCGTCACAGCACGAGATCGACATGCGCTACGCGCCCGCGCTGAAGATGGCCGACGACTGCATGACCTACCGCATCACGGTGAAGGAATACGCCATGAAGTACGGCTGGCACGCCACGTTCATGCCCAAGCCGCTGTTCGGCGAGAACGGGTCCGGCATGCACACGCACCAGTCGCTCTTCAACGAGGGCCGCAACGCGTTCTACGACGGGGACGACCAGTACTTCCTCTCGCCGGTCGGCAAGGCGTTCATCGCCGGCCAGCTCAAGCATGCGCGCGAGATCTCGTCGATCTTCGCCCAGTGGGTGAACTCGTACAAGCGGCTCGTGCCTGGCTACGAGGCGCCGGTGTACTGCGCGTGGTCGCGCCGCAACCGCTCCGCGCTCGTGCGGGTGCCGCTGTACCACCCCGGCAAGGAGCAGGCCACGCGCATGGAGCTCCGCTGCCCGGACCCGGCGTGCAACCCGTACCTCACCTTCGCCACGCTGCTGATGGCCGGGCTCGAGGGGATCGAGAAGGGCTACGAGCTGCCCGAGCCGATGGAGAAGAACCTCTACCACCTGTCGCCTGACGAGCGGAAGCGGCTCGGCATCGAGCAGCTGCCGGAGACGCTCGGCGAGGCGATCGAGCTCACCTCGGAGTCCGAGCTCGTGCTGCGGACCCTCGGCGAGCACATGTTCAACCGCTACGTCGAGATCAAGCGGCAGGAGTGGGAGGACTACCGGATCCAGGTCTCGCGCTGGGAGCTGGACCGGTACATGGCGATTCTGTAGCTCCCGCTCAGGCCGGCCGGGTGAACTCGGCCCGCCAGCGCTGGATCTGCGGCTCG
>DATEPK010000307.1:0-5032 GCA_035273245.1 Thermoleophilaceae bacterium | reverse complement strand
ACGCCGGCGCGAAGCGCCGTCTTCACGAAGCCGCCGCGGCCGAAGCGGCGCAGCCGGTAGCGCTGCCAGTAGAGCTTGCGCGAGCCCTTCTGGCCCTCGGGGAACACCACCGCGAGCCGGCCCTCGTCGCGCAGCAGCCGCTGGGCGTTCGCGGGATGGGCCGCCACCAGGCCGATCTTGTTCGTGAGCATTCCGACGCCCGGATAGCCCTTGAACCAGTGCTCGCCGAGCATGTAGAGCGGGCGCGGGTGCGGGTGCTCGTTGCGGATCGCCTGCATGATCATCGGCGCGTCCGGCGGCAGAGCGCCCGAGTGGTTCGACACGAGCAGCGCGCCGCCCTCGGCCGGCACGTTCTCCACGCCCTCCTGCTCGACACGGAACCAGTAGCGGTAATAGAAGTTGAGCACCGGCTCCATGAGCGAGAACACGCGCTCGGAGCGGCCCCAGTCGTCCACCTCGCGCGACGGGTCCGCCGCCGGGATCAGCTCGCGCAGCCGGCGGGGGTCCGGCTCGGGTGCGCCGTCGACGATGCCGCGACGGTCGCCGAGCGAATAGATGTCCTGGCTCGGGTCGTACTCGATCGGCGCCGGACGCGGATCCTCCGCCCCCGCGACTGAAGTGAGCGGCCCGCCGAGCAGCGGGCTCTCGGGGCTCAGCCGCCCACGACTAGCTGGCGCTCGCCGTCGAGCTCGCGAAGCCTCTTCTGCAGGCGATCCCACGACTGGTGTTCGGCCTCCTCGTATTCGCGCCCCTTCAGATCGCGCAGGCTATCCGTGTAGGCGGCCCAGGCCTGCCGCGTCCTCGCGTCGATCTCGCTGAGCTTCCGGCTGACCTGTTCGTGGGTAAGAGCGGGCACTGAGTCAGATCGTACCCCGGATTCGCGATCTTAAGATCGCGATTACGGGGCGACTGGCGGAGGTGCAGAGTTGCAGATTGCGGGAACTACCGCTCTTCGAACGGAAGCTCTACTACCTCGGCCTCAGTGCTCTCGCCTACTTGCACGGTGTCCCCTGGCTGGGCTTCGCGGCGTATCAGCGCGAGGGCTATTGGGCCGTGGGCTGGGCTTACGCAGGTTGAGCCGATGGTTCCTATTTCGCGGTCTCCGAGGGTTATCGGGGCGCCGTGTTCGGCTTCGGCTGTGAGGCGCAGGCCGCGCAGGAAGCGGTTGGGCTTTCCCTTGTAATGAAGGCGCGCGACGGTTTCCTGGCCTACGTAGCAGCCCTTTTCGAAGCTCACCGCCCGCTCGTTCAGGCCGGCCTCCTGCGGGATCGTGTTCGGGCCCATGTCGAGTCCGTGGCGCGGCCGGCCCGACTCGATGCGCAGGCACTCCGCGGCCTCCTCCGACGCCGGCTCGATGCCGAGGGCGTCGCGCACGGCGTCCGCCTGATCGGCCGGGCAGATCACGTCCACGCCGAGGTCCGTGGCCACGTAGATGCCGTGCTCGCCCTCGACGAAGGCGTGCTCAGTTTCCGCCGGCGCGACGTCGAGCGCCTCGCGGGCGGCGGGGCCGATGAGGGAGAGGATCGCGCGCTTCTCGCTGACGTCCTCGCCGCGGACGTCGCGGCCCAGGCTGTACATCTTGATCGTCTGGGCGAGCGCAGCGCGGCCGATCGCCTCGCAATCGAGCCAGAACCAGTCGGCGCCGCGCAGCACGCGCATGTCGGCGCGGATCTTGGCCTTGTGGTCGAGCAGCGCGGCGTAGCAGCCCGTGCCGGGCTCGAGCGCCTCCACGTCGTTCGTCACCTGGCCCTGCAGGAACTCCGCCACCTCGGCGCCCGTGAGCAGGAACTTGCCGCGGTCCGAGCGGTCGACGAGTCCGACGGCCTCCCGCAGGCGCTCGTATTCGGTCGTGGCGATCACGCGATCGATTCTAGGGAGCGCTCTGTAGGCTCTCCGGCGTGGCTTTGGCGGACGACTTCCAGGCCGTGCTCGACACGCTGCCGCCCGACTGGACGGATCTGTGGCTCGACCTGCGCATCTTCGACGAGGAGCGCTACATCGAGGCGGCCACCCTGCTCGTGCAGATAAACGCGCAGCCGTACTCGAAGCACGACTGGCACTGGCGGCTGCCGGTGGCGCACGACTTCGGGCACGCGGCGGCGCCGGAGACGGTGCGCGGCACGCTCTCGCTGCTCGACGATCAGGGCATAGAGGGCGAGCTGGTGGCGCGCGAGGCGCGCTCGGGACGCGTGGAGATCACTCAGATGTGGGGCCGGCCGGAGTCCGTCCGCCGCGAGTTCGCGCGGCGCCGCCACCAGTAGTGGCGCGCGTGGCGCTGCTGTGCCCGGACCTCCTGTTCGGGTCGAAGCTCGAGGGCGGATTGCGGGCGGCCGGGCACGAGGTTGCGCGCTACTCGACTGTGGACGACGCGCGCGAAGCGGACGCCGACGTTCTTTTGGTCGATCTGACCTCCGATGTCGACGGGCGCGTGGCGCTCGGGGACGTGACAGCGCGGCCGAAGCTGGCGTTCTACTCGCACGTGGAGCACGACACGAAGCTGCGCGCCGAGGAGGCCGGCTTCGATCTCGTGGTGCCGCGCTCGCGGATGGCGCGCGAGATGGGCGCGCTCGTGGATAGGCTGGCGGCGCAATGAGCGAGCGCACGGCCCTCGTCACGGGAGCATCCAGCGGGATCGGCGAGAGCACCGCGCGGCGGCTCGCGCGCGACGGCTGGCGCGTGCTGCTCGTGGCGCGGCGCGAGGAGCGGCTGAAGGAGCTGTCCTCCGAACTGCGCGACTCGGCCCATCTTGCGGTGGACCTGACTGACGAGGACGCGCCCCCGCGCGTGCGCGCCCGTGTTGACGAACTGTGGGGCCGCCTCGACCTGCTCGTGAACAACGCCGGCTGGTCCGAGCGCGCCGACTTCGCGGACGGGGGCTACGACAACGTGAAGCGCGTTATGGAGATCAACTTCGACGCCGTGCTCCGGCTCACCGAGGCGCTCCTGCCGGTGCTGCGCGGCTCGGCGCCGAGCGCGATCGTGAACGTGTCCTCGATCGCGGGGCGCGTGGGACGGGCCAAGATGGGCGCGTACACGGCCTCGAAGTTCGCGCTCGCGGGCTGGACCGATTGCCTGCGCATGGAGGAGAAGCGGCACCGCGTGCACGTGGGGCTGGTGCTGCCCGGCTTCGTCTCGACCGAGGGCTTTCCCCAGAGCGAGCTCACGAGCAGCGCGCGGACGCGCTGGCTCGTTTCGACTCCCGACAAGGTGGCGGACGCCATCGTGCGGGCCGCGGATGGCAAGCCCGAGGTGGCGGTGCCGCGGCCCTGGGGACTCGTGCCGCGGCTGCGGTACGGCCTGCCGGGCGTGGCGCGGCGCCTGGGCGGCTAGAGCGAACCGGCGCCGCCGCGCACGAGCTTCTTTATTGTCCCGCCCCGGTTCCGGGGGAGTTGGGGGCGAGATTGAATATCAGGCGACTGTTGGTTCTGGCTGTGCTGACGGCTGTGGCGACGGCGATTAGTGCGACGCCGGCTATCGCGGCTCCACGCGTGCTGCTCGTGGGCAGTTACAAGGGCATTCCTGGGCAGTACACGACGATCCAGGACGCTGTGGACGCGGCAAACCCGGGCGACTGGATCCTCGTCGGTCCCGGCGATTACCACGAGCAGGCCGACCATCGGGCCGACCGCGGGCCGCAGCCGGCCGACACTCCCGCGGGCGTCGTGATCTCGAAGTCGGGGCTTCACCTGCGCGGAATGGACCGCAATGGCGTGATCGTCGACGGGACACTCCCCGGATCGTCGCCGTGCAGCTCGGCCGAGTCGGCGCAGGACTTCGGCGTGAAGGGAGACGACGGCACGCCGCTCGGCCGCAACGGCATCCTCATCTGGAACGCCGACAACACATACGTCGAGAACCTCACCGTCTGCAACTTCCTCGGCGGCTCCGGTTCCGCCGGCAACGAGATCTGGTGGAACGGCGGCGATGGCGGCGGCAAGATCGGCATGCATGGCTACTGGGGCAACTACCTGAACGCCACCAGCACGTTCTACAAGGACGAGACCACCGCGGCCGAGTACGGCATCTTCTCGAGCAACGACAGCGGCGGCGTGTGGGATCAGACCTACGCGAGCAACTTCAACGACTCGGGCTACTACATCGGGGCCTGCCAGCAGCAGTGCAACCAGGTGATGAACCACGCGCACGCGGAGTACTCGGCGCTGGGCTATTCGGGCACGAACGCGGGCGGCAGCCTGCTCGTCGAGAACTCCGAGTTCGACAACAACAAGGACGGCTTCGACACCAACAGCCAGAACAACGACGACTCGCCCTCGCCGCAGGACGGCGCCTGCCCGAATGGCGGCACCAGCCCGATCACCCACACGCACTCGTGCTGGGTGTTCATGAACAACTACGTGCACGACAACAACGACCCGAACGTGCCGGGCGCCGGCGCGGCGGCGGCAGGCCCGGTGGGCACCGGAGTGTCGATCTCAGGCGGGCGCGACGACACGATCATGGGCAACCGCTTTGAGAACAACGGCGCGTGGGGCGTGATCCTCGTGCCCTATCCCGACACGGAAACCCCGCCGCCCCCGCAGGACTGCCAGGGCGGGGTGAAGACGGGGCCGCCGTCCAATCTCTGCCTCTACGACGACTGGGGCAACGAGCTGGCCGGCAACACGTTCAAGCACAACGGCTTCTTCGGCAACGACACGAACGGCGACTTCGGCGAGATCACGACGACGTCGGCGCCCACCAACTGCTTCCACGGCAACGTGGAGGCGGGCGGCGGACAGCCCACGAGCTCGCCGTCGAACCTTCAGCAGTCGAAGCCGAAGTGCGGGTCCAACGCCGCGCCCGATCCGAATCCGTCGATGACGAACCAGGTGGCGTGCGATTCGCAGTTCTTCGCCTCGTTGACGCCGCTCGGCACCTCGCCATGCACGCCGGGGTCGAGCTACCCGCAGAAGACGAAGGTGGTCATGCACCCGCTGCCGCCCGGCCTCGCGACGATGCCGCAGCCGTGCGCGGGCGTGCCGTCGAATCCGTGGTGCCGCCCGCCGCACCTGAGCAAGGTGTCGATGAAGCC
>DATEPK010000306.1:0-24883 GCA_035273245.1 Thermoleophilaceae bacterium | reverse complement strand
CCACCTTCACGTGCAGCACGTCGCCACGGCGCGCCACGTGATCGCGCACCCGGCCCGGCTCGACGGATACGCGCAGAAACAGCTCGGCGCCCAGGTATGGCACGCTGCCGCCGTGCTCGAGCTCGGGCGCGGGCAGCGCCTCCTCCGCCTCGCGGAAGCGCCGCAGCGTGCGCTCGATCCAGCGCGACTTCTCCTGCACGAACGGCTCGACGTGCCGCAGCGCCATGCGGCGCGGCACCACGACTTCCACACCATTCGCATCCACGACGATGCGGGCATGGCGGGCGCGATCTGAGCGGCGGACTTTGTAGGGGATCTCGGCCAGAGCGCTGTCGAAGATAGGACAGCTACCCGACGACCTCGTCGTACACGCGCGCAATCCGCTCCGCCAAGGCGGGCCAGGAGTAGCGCGCCCGGGCGCGCTCATAGGCCGTCTCGCCCATGTGTCGGCGGGCGGCGTCGTTGTTGACCGCCTCCACGAGCGCCTCGCACATCGCGTCCTCATCATCAGGGGGAACGAGCCAGCCCGTCTCCCCCGGCTCGACGATCGTCGCCGGGCCGTGCGCATTCACCGCCAGCGCCGGGAGCCCGCACGCCATCCCCTCCACCAGCACCTGCCCGAACTGCTCGTGAACGGACGGCAGCACCACCACGTCCGAGGCGTTCATGCCCTGCGGAAGCTCCCCATCGTGGCTGTGCCAGCCGGCGAGGAACACGTCGCGCGCTCCGCTCGCCCGGATCACCGCCAACGGGTGCTCGCCCTCCCACTCCCCCGGATGCCCGCCGAGGATCACGAGCGGCGCGCGCCGGCTGAACCGCTCTCTCGCGCGCGCGTGCGCGCGAATGAGGAGCGGGATGCGCTTCACCTCGGTGTAGCGGCCGACGTAGAGCAGGACTGGAGCGTCGTCCGCGAACGCCTGCAGGTCCTCCTCCGTGTACGACACGCTGCCGGGCTCGCCGCTCTCATCCCAGCCACGAGGCTCCTCCACGAGCCAGCGCCGCCACAGCCGCAGGCGCTCCTCGCCGCCGAGCGGGCGGCGGTCGAACAGCTTCGGGTCGAAGCCGTTTGGCGCCCGCACCACGCGCGCAGGGTCCACGCCGAGCAGCGCGGGCGCCCGCTCCGCGGCGTCCGCCGACAGTACGAGAAGGCGCTCGCAGCGCTGCGCCCAGCCGCGCATTCGCTGCGCCCACGCGTCCGCGTGCTCCCACCCCTCGGGCGGGCCCGCCGCGATCTCGTTCAGCATCAGCACCTCCGTGCCGTGCAGGTGCCCCACCACCGGCTTGTCCGGAAACGCGCGCGCCGCGGCCTCGTTGATCGGGGTGAGGTGATGGAGGTGCAGAAGGTCGTACTCTTCCGCGCCGGCGTCGCGCAGCTCGTGCTCCCAGGTGGAGACGAGATGCTCGTAGGCGGCGTCGTCCACCCTGGCGAACACCCGGTCCGGTGCGCCCGGCCTGTCCTCGTAAGAGGGGTGGAAGGGTGGATCTGCCAGCAGCGGGTCCGGCGCCTCGCGCGCGGCCGTGTAGTCCAGCGCATGCACGTCGATGCCGGAGAAGAAGGTGCCGGCGTTGGTGGCGTCGCCGGGCGCGCCGAGCGATCCCGACACGAGCGTCACGTCCCAACCGGACTCGGGCAGCGCACGTGCCATGTAGCGCGCCACCTGCGCGGAACCCCCGCGCGGGAAGAACAGCAGCGCCATCAGGGCTCGGCGGCGTTCGCTCAGATGATCACCTGGACGGTGCCGCCGTCCACCGACCACGCGGCCCCCGCCACATACGACGCCCGCTCCGAGCAGAGGAAGACGATCACGGAAGCGATCTCATCCTCCGTCGCATAGCGGTTGATCGGCACGCGCGAGCTCTGCGCCTCGAGCGCCTCCTCGCGCGACACCCCGCGCAGCTTGGCGAGCTGGTCGAGCATCCCGCCCTCGCCCATCCAGAGCTCCGTGGAGACCGGGCCCGGCGCCACCGCGTTCACGAGCACGCCCTTCGACGCATACAGGTCGGCGAAGGCGCGCGACAACGACAGCTGGGCGGCTTTCCCCACCGAGTACGCCATGTTCGTGCCGGTGGGCCGCTTGCCGGAGGACGACACCACGTTGACTATCCGCCCGAAGCCGCGCTCCGCCATCCGCGGCGCCACAGCGCGCATCAGCCGCATCGGCCCCATCACGCCCAGCCGCCACTGCTCCTCCCAGTCCTCGTCCGTGAGGTCCTCGAGCGGCGTGACGGAGCTGGTGCCCGAGTTGTTCACGAGCACGTCGAACGAGCCGAACCGCCGCTCGCACTCCTCCACCATGCGCTCCGCGGCATCCGGGGCGGTGGCGTCGAGCGCCAGCCACTCGGCGCCGGGGCATTCCTCGGCCGCCGCTCGCAGGCCCTCCTCGCCGCGAGCCACGAGCAGGAGTCTCGCCTCCTCCTCGCACAACATGCGCGCCGTGGCGAGGCCGATCCCGCGGCTGCCGCCGTTGATCACGCACGCCTTGCCGGCCAGGCCTAGTTCCATTCCGCGATCATGTGCCGGGGGTGAGCCATTGAAGAGCCATACGGTCTATCGAACTTTCCACACCGACCGCCGCCGCGAGTTCGTGCGGATCACCGAGGACGTGCAGCGGGCGGTTGACGACTCGGGCGTGAGCGAGGGCCTGGTGCTCGTGTCCGCCATGCACATCACGGCCGGCGTGTGGGTGAACGACGACGAGCCCGGCATCCAGGCCGACGCTCTCGAGTGGCTCGACAAGGTCGCGCCCGCGAGCTGGCAGGAGCCGCCGAACGACGTGGCCCGCGAGCTCCTGCCCGAGGGCGGCGACTACCGCCACCACCGCGGCGGAGAGGACAACGGCGACGCCCACCTCAAGAACATGCTCGTGCACCACCAGGTGATCCTTCCGATCACGGACGGCCATCTCGACCTCGGCCCCTGGCAGGCGGTGTTCTACTGCGAGTTCGACGGCCAGCGCGACAAGCGCCTGATCATCAAGGTGCTGGGCGAGTAGGCCGCTCGTAGACCTCTGGGTTCACGCAGTTCGGCATCCGCTCGCCGCGCAGGGCGGCCAGCAGGTTGTCCACGGCGAGATCAGCCATCCCCTCACGCGCGAAGTGCGTGGCCGAGCCGATGTGCGGCGCGATGGCGAGGCCGGGGCAGGCGAGCAGCGGATGGTCCGGGGGCAGCGGCTCGGGGTCGGTCACGTCGAGGCCGGCGCCCGCGATCCAGCCTTCCTGGAGAGCGCGGACAAGCGCGTCGGTGTGCACGAGCGGCCCGCGAGCGGTGTTCACGAGGATCGCCGCCCGCTTCATGCGGCGAAGCTCCGGCTCGCCGATCATGCCGCGCGTCTCGGGCGTGAGCGGCGCGTGGAGCGACACGAAGTCGGAGCGCTCGAGCAGCTCGTCGAGCGGCACGCCGTCGCCGCGCGAGTTGTGGATCACCTCCATGCCGAAGCCGGAGGCGCGGCGCGCCACGGCGGAACCGATGCGTCCCATCCCCACGATCCCCAGCGTCGCGCCGTTCAGGTCGTGGCCGAGCAGGAACGAGGGCTCCCAGCCCCAGGTGCCCGTGCGCACGTCCTTCTCCGCCTCCGGCAGCCGCCGCGCGGCGGCCAGCATGAGCGCCCACGTCAGGTCCGCGGTGGCCTCCGTGAGCACGCCGGGCGTGTTCCCCACCGGGATGCCGCGCTCGGTGGCGGCCGCGAGGTCGACGTTGTCGAAGCCGACCGCGTAGTTGCCGATCGCCACGAGCCGCGGGCAGGAGTCGAGCAGCTCCACGTCCACCTTCTCGGTGAGCTGAGGCAGCAGCGCGTCCGCATCTCGCGCGCGAGAGAGCAGCTCGGCCCGCGAAGGCGGTTCAGGCTCGATCCAGACGTCCACCTCGTGCTCCAGGCCCAGCCGCTGAAGGGCATCGCCCGGCAACCTGCGGGTCACGAAGCAGCGCGCCATGGGGAGGCGCACGGTACTCGACCGGACAAGGCAACCCGCGCTTAATGAATGTGCGCGATTCGCACACCGGTCGGCCGGGTATGGGACGGACAGAACTCTCGTGTGACCCCAAGGGGGCGCGTTCCATCCTGCGCCCCGCCCGGAGGAGGAACATCGTGAATAGGAAGCTCGCAAGTGCAGGGGCGATCCTTGCGTGCACCGCGGTTGCCGCCGGTTGCGGCAGCTCTGGCGGCGGCAGCACCGGCAACACGGTCGCCGGCGTCAGCAGCAACGGCAAGACCGTCACGCCCAACATGGCGCAGAACGCCAAGGGCAACGTGACGTGGTGCATCGGCAAGGACACGACGGGCGCCTTCAGCCAGGTCGTGAAGCTCTACAACGCGCAGGGCAAGGCGCACGTGAAGCTGCTCGAGCTGCCGACCTCGGCGGACCAGCAGCACTCGCAGCTCACCCAGCGCGAGCAGGCCAAGTCGCCTGAGTGCGACGTGCTCGGCATGGACGTGACCTGGACTGCGGAGTTCGCCGCCCAGGGCTGGCTCCGTGACGTCACGCCTGCGATCCAGGCGCGGAAGAGCGAATTCATCCCGAGCACGCTCCAGACCGCCGACATCAACAACAAGTACTGGGCGGTCCCGTTCAACACGAACGCCGGCTTCCTCTACTACAACAAGACCAAGGTCCACACGCCGCCGACGACCTGGCAGCAGGCCTACAAGGTGGCGAAGACCAGCGGCGGCATCGGGTTCCAGGGCGCTCGCTATGAGGGTCTGACGGTGGACTTCCTCGAGCTGCTCTACTCGAACGGTGGCACGGTGCTGTCGAGCGACGGCAAGAAGGCCACGATCGACTCGCCGCAGGCGCAGCAGGTGCTGTCGTTCATGCAGCAGGGCATCAAGGACGGCGCGGTGCCAAAGTCCGCGAGCACGTGGATGGAGGAGGAGTCGCGCAACGCGTTCCAGTCCGGCAAGGTCGCTCTGCTGCGCAACTGGCCGTACGTGTACGCGCTGGCGAAGCAGGCTGGTGTGAAGTTCGGGGTCGAGCCGCTTCCCAAGTGGGAGGGTGGAAGTGCCGCGAGCATCCTGGGCGGCTACAACCTCGGCATCTCGACCTACTCGAAGAACCCGGGTGGCTCGTTGGACTTCATCAACTTCGCCACGGGTCCCGCGGCGCAGAAGAAGTTCTTCATCAAGTCGTCGCTGCCTGCCGTGCTCACCCAGACGTACAACGACGCGGCCGTGAAGAAGGCGCAGCCCTTCGCTCCGCAGTTGCTCACGGCGGTGCAGCAGGGCAAGTCGCGCCCCGTGTCGCCGGTCTATCCGCAGATCAGCCAGGCGATCTACAACAATGTCTACTCGGCGCTCTGGAACGGCACGTCCGCGAAGAGTGCGCTGAGCAAGGCACAAAGCCAGATCGACAAGGCATTGCAGACGTTCTAGGCACAGCGTGAGCGCAGCTCAGGCAACCGTTGCCGCCAGGCCGCGGCGCCGCCGCTCCGAGATCTCGGAGCGGCGGCTCGCCGCGTACCTGGTGTCGCCGTCGCTGATCGTGATCGCGCTCGTGGCGGCGTATCCGATCTGCTACGCGATCTGGCTGTCGCTCCACCAGTACAGCCTCATCCACCCCGGGCTATCGCGCTGGGTGGGGCTCGACAACTTTCGGGACGCCATCACCTCGTCGGCGTTCTGGAGCTCGGTGAAGATCACGTTCATCTTCACCGCGATCTCGGTCACGCTCGAGCTCGTGATCGGCCTCGCGATGGCCCTCCTGATGCACGCGGCCTTCCGCGGCCGCTCCGTCCTGCGGGCCGTGGTGCTCGTGCCGTGGGCGGTGCTCACGGTCGGTACGGCGATGATGTGGAAGACGATCTTCGACGCCGACCTCGGCTTCGCCAACCAGGTCCTCCAGGCGCTGCACCTGCCCGGTGGGCACACCGTCTGGCTCGGCCAGAACGGCTACGCGATGGCGGTGATGATCTTCGCCGACGTGTGGAAGACCGCGCCGTTCATGGCGCTGCTCCTCCTCGCCGGCCTTCAGGTGATTCCCGACGACGTGTACGAGGCCGCGAAGGTGGACGGCGCCACCGTCTGGCAGCGCTTCGTGAGCATCACGCTGCCGCTCTTGCGGCCGGCGATCCTTGTCGCGCTGATCTTCCGAACCCTTGATGCGCTGCGGATCTTCGACCTTCCGTTCGTGCTCACCCAGGGTTCGAACGGCACCACCACCCTGTCGCTCTACGCGTACCAGCAGCTCACCCAGAACCGGCTGATCGGTCCCGGCTCGGCCCTCGCGGTGCTCACGTTCATCATCGTGATGGCGGTCTCATTCCTGTACATCCGGCTCGTGGGCGGCAACATCCGCGCACTCGCGGAGGACACATGAGCACTCAGACCGTCGCGCAACCGCGTACATGGCGCGCTCGCCTGGGAGCGAGCGAACGCGTGGGAACGTCGGGTCAGAGGCCGAGCGCCGCGAGCCGGATCCTGCTCTGGATCGGAGTCTTCCTCACGATCGTCTTCTGCCTCTTCCCGTTCTACTGGATGATCAACACGTCGCTCAAGACGGGCGGCGAGCTGTCCACCGGTCACCTCTTCCCGCACCATCCATCGCTGGACAACTACACCTCGATCTTCAAGAACTCGGACTTCACGACCGCGCTCAGGACGAGCGCGATCGTCGCGGGGGGCTCGACGCTGATCGCGCTCACCATCGGCTCGTTCGCCGCCTATGCGCTCGCGCGCCTGCGCTTCAAGTTCAAGTTCCTGATCCTCGCGATCGTCCTCTCCACCACCACGTTCCCGCCGATCGCGATTGCCGCGCCGCTGTTCAAGATCTGGACCAGCGGGCTGTTCGGCATCCGGCTCTACAACACGTACCTCGGGCTGATCCTGCCGTTCCTCACCTTCATCCTGCCGCTGACGATCTACATCCTCACGTCGTTCTTCCAGGAGATCCCGAAGGACCTCGAGGAGGCGGCTCTCGTGGACGGCGCGACGCGCTTCCAGGCATTCCGCAAGATCGTGATCCCGCTGGCAGCGCCGGGGCTCGTGACGGCGGGGCTGCTCGCGTTCATCTTCGCGTGGAACGAGTTCCTGCTGTCGATCACGCTGACGAGCTCGGCGAACAGGCGGCCGGTGTCCGCTGCGATCGCCTTCTTCACCGGCAGCCAGCAGTTCCAGATTCCGCTCGGCACCATCGCCGCCGCGACGGTGACGATCACGGTCCCGCTGATCGTGCTCGTGATCATCTTCCAGAAGCGGATCGTGGCGGGGCTCACCGCGGGCGCCGTCAAGGGTTGAGCGTTCGCGACCTCGATCGCGTGCTCTCTCCGGAGGGCTGGCCATACGCGTCGTCTGAGTCCACCGATGCCGACGATCCCGGGCGCTTCCACGCGCTCTTTGGCCGCGACTCGCTGATCACGTCGCTCCAGCTGCTGCCCGAGCGGCCCGACGTGGCGCGCGCGACGCTGCGTGCCCTTGCCGCGCTGCAGGCCACGCACGACGACCCGGAGACGGACGCGGAGCCCGGGAAGATCGTCCACGAGTACCGGCCGCATGCCGAGCAGCGCTTCCTCGACATGGGCTGGCCGGTGCGCGACGGCGAGCTGCGCTACTACGGCTCGGCGGACGGGACCTCCTGGTTCCTCGTGGTCCTCGACGCGCTCGGCGACGACGAGCTCACGGCGGAGCTGGCGGATGCGTGGCGGGCGGCGGCCGGGTGGCTCGAGCGAGCGCTCGAGCGCGGCGGCGGGCTGGTGCGCTGGGGTCCGCGGGAGGCCTCCGGTGGGCTCCTGCAGCAGGGATGGCGGGACACCACCGGGCCGCACGCGGCATACGGCGGCGGCATCCTCGACGCCGACGGCAGCCTGCCGGAGCCGCCGGTGGCCGACGCGGACACACAAGCGGTGGCGGTGGCCGCTCTGCGCGCTACGGCGCGCCTCTCAGGAAATTCCAAGTGGGAGGAGCTCGCCACCCGAACCGTTGCCCTTATTGCTCAGTCGTTCACCCCGGACACCATGGCCGTAGACGGCGGCAATAAAGACGTACAAGGGGCCGGATCCCAGCTCGGCTGGCTGCTTTGGGCGGACGCGCTCCCGCCAGATCTGAGTACTCCCTACGCCCAACGCCTCACGCAACCGGATGTCCTCACCGAGTTCGGCCTCCGGACTCTGTCGTCCGCCCATCCGCAGTTCCGCGCGGACGCATATCACCGCGGCGCCGTCTGGCCCTTCGACTCCTGGCTCGGCTGGGGCGGCCTGCGCGCCGCCGGGTTCGAGGACGAGGCGGAGCGGGTGCGCACCGGCGTGCTGGACGCGCTCGATCGCCTGGGCAGCGCGCCCGAGCTCTACGCCGTCACAGATGATGGGCCGCAGCGGATCCCGATCGCGAACCAGGTCCAGGCCTGGACAGTCGGCGCGCGCCACGCGCTCGAGACCCGCTGGGACGGCAGGCCCGCCTAAGCCGCTACCGGCTCCTCCTCCTTAACGGCGAGCGAGCGGCCGGTGTCGGGATCGAAGTACTGGAGCTTGTCGGTCTCGAGCCACAGCTCGGTCTCGCGCCCGACGCGCACCTGCGAGTCCGGGCTCAGGCGCGCCACGGCGCGTCCCTCCTCGCCGGCCGCGCGTGGGAGCTCACCGGCGCCGGCGTCCTCCGCCAGCTCGCGCAGCTCGTCCGACTCGACGCCGGCGCCGATCTTGAAGTGCGCATACAGCTCCGAGCCCATCGACTCGAGCAGGTCGATCGTGGTGCGAAAAATCATGCCCTCGTGCCTCGACCCCTCAAGCACCAGCGCGGGGTCCTCGATGTGTTCCGGCCTGAAGCCGACGATCACCGCGCGCCCGTCGGCGAGCTCGTTGCGGAGGCGCTCCGGAACGGGCACGTCGATGGTCGGCAGCTTCACATGTCCGTTCTCCACATGGCCGGGCACGAAATTCATCGACGGGGAGCCGATGAAGCCGGCCACGAACAGGTTGCGCGGGCGCTCATACAGCTCCTGGGGCCTGCCCACCTGCTGGACCACGCCGAGACGCATCACGGCCACGCGGTCGCCGAGCGTCATGGCCTCGGTCTGGTCGTGGGTCACGTAGATGGTGGTCGTGCCGAGGCGGTCCTGGAGGCGCGACACCTCCGCACGCATCTGAACGCGCAGCTTGGCGTCGAGGTTCGAGAGCGGCTCGTCCATCAGGAACGCTGCCGGGTTGCGCACGATCGCACGGCCCATCGCCACGCGCTGGCGCTGCCCGCCCGAGAGGTTGGCCGGCTTGCGGTCGAGATGCTCGCTGAGGTCGAGGATCTCGGCGGCCTCCTCCACGCGGCGGTTGATCTCTGCCTTGTCCTCCTTCGCGAGCTTGAGGGCGAAGCCCATGTTCTCCCGCACCGTCATGTGCGGGTAGAGCGCGTAGTTCTGGAAGACCATCGCGATGTCGCGGTCGCGCGGGGCAAGCTCGTTCACGCGCTCTCCGCCGATCAGAAGCTCGCCCTCGCTGATGTCCTCGAGCCCGGCGATCATCCGGAGAGCCGTCGACTTCCCGCATCCGGAAGGCCCGACCAGGATCATGAACTCGCCATCGTGGATGTCGAGGTTCATGCGCTTGACGGCCTCGGTGCCGTCGGGGTAGCGCTTGGTCACATCCTTGAGCTGAATCTCGGCCACTCGCCCCTCCTCTCGGTTACAAGCTATCTACCCGCGCAAGGGGAGAACAAAAAGGGCCGCCCCGAAGGACGGCCCTGTGGCCTGTGGCCTGTGGCCTGTGGCCTAGGAAGTTGCTTCAGCGAGCTCCTCGTGTTTGCCCTCGCAGAACTCCTCAACCAGCTTGGCATTGAAGGCCGGCAAATCGTCCGGGTTGCGGCTCGTCACGAGGCCCTTGTCCACGTGGACCTCCTCGTCCACCCAGTTGCCGCCGGCGTTCCGGATGTCGGTCTGCAGGCTCGGCCATGAGGTGAGCGTGAGACCGTCCACCACGCCGGCCTCCACGAGCGTCCACGGCCCGTGGCAGATCGCCGCGACGGGCTTCCCCTTCTCGAAGAAGTCGCGGATGAAGCTCACGACCTTCTCGTTGGTCCGCAGGAAGTCCGGGTTGGCTACTCCTCCAGGCAGAACGAGGTTGTCGTAATCGTCCGGGCTCACGTCGTCGATCGCATGGTCGACCTTGAAGGTGTCGGCCTTGTCGAGGTGGTTGAAGCCCTGGATCTCGCCGCTCTCGATCGAGATCAGCTCCGGCGTGCCGCCGGCTTCCTCAACGGCCTTCCACGGTTCGGTGAGCTCCACCTGCTCAACGCCGTCGGCGGCGATGAAGGCGATCTTCTTTCCATCTAGCTTGCCCATGTCATCTCCTGGATTCCGAAGTTTCGATCGTTACTGGAGTACCGCGGTGGCGTTCGGGTAAACGCCGAACATGTCCGAGATTCAGCACTGGTTCAGCGCAGCGCACGAGCAGTTCAAGCCGAGCAGCCTGCTCGAGCAGGCCGTGGAGGCAGAGCGCGCGGGCTTCGACGCCATCGCGTGCAGCGATCACTTCCAGCCCTGGTGGGAGCCGGGAGAGTCCGGGATGGCGTGGGTGTGGCTCGGCTCGGTGGCGCAGGCCACGCAGCGCGTGCCGGTGGGCACCGCCGTCACGCCGCCGATCGGCGGCCGCTACCACCCCGCGCTCGTCGCGCAGGCGTGGGCCACGCTCGAGGACATGTATCCGGGCCGCACGTTCATCGGCGCAGGCTCGGGCGAGTCGCTCAACGAGTCCCCGCTCGGCATGGACTGGCCGGATGTGGGCGAGCAGATCGAGCGGCTCGAGGAGGCGCTCGAGATCATCAAGCGCCTCTTCGACGGCGAGCGGCTCGACACGTTCGGCCACTTCCCGATGAAGCAGGCCTATCTGCACACGAACCCCGGCCGGCGGCCGCCGATCTACGTGTCGGCGTTCGGGGAGCAGGCAGCGGGGGTTGCGGCCCGACATGGCGACGGCCTCTGGACGCTGGCCGATCCCGAGACGGTGCCGGACCTGATCGATGCCTACAAGTCCGCCGCCGAGGATGCGGGCCGCGAGCCCGGCAAGATCATCCTCCAGGCCGGCTTCTCCTGGGCCGAGGACGACGACGCCGCCATCGAGGGCGCCAAGCCGTTCAAGGCCACGATGCCGGACGAGTTCTACTCAGACGACTGGCACGACCCGAAGGCGATGGCGGAGCACGCGGACGAGGAGTTCTCGGATGAAGAGTTCCGCGACCAGTTCATCCTCGGTTCGAATCCCGACGAGCACGTGGAGCAGATCCGCGAGATCGAGCAGCTCGGCGCCGATGTGGTGGTGCTCATGAACTACTCGGGCGCTGACCCGCTGGGTGCGGTCAGGGTTTATGGGGAGAAAGTGCTGCCCGCTCTCAAAGGCGCTCGAGTTTCGAGTGCCTAGCGCCTAGTGGTGATGCTGATGGATCACCGCGTGGCCGCGGCCGCGTGAGATCAGCCAGCGGTTGATCGGGAACGCGACCGCGCCGGCGATCACCAGCGCGACCGCGAGGCTCCACCAGAAGAGGCCGTCCGCCAGCCCTGCCGCCAGTGCGCCCGGCACGAGGATGATGAAGAGGTTGTCCACCACTTCCATCGTCCCGATCGACGCGGTGTCCGATGCGAACGCCAGCGGCGCGACCTGCCGCAGCGGCATGCCGGAGCGCAGCAGCGGCAGGCTCGTGAGCAGGTAGCCGAAGAAGAATGCGAGCACGATCGCGAGCGCGATCGACGCCGCGCCGCCCCAGCCCCACCAGGTGGACAGCACCATGCCGAGCACCTCGCCGATGGCGCAGCCGCTCAGGCAGTGAACTGTCGCGCTGAGCGCCAGCCTGTTCATCGGTGTGCCTCCTCGAAGCCGTGCCGGCAGTGATCCGAGCAGAAGAAGTAGGTGTGGCCGCCGCGCTCGGCGGTAACCGCCTTCTCCCTGTCGACCTTCATGCCGCACACCGGATCGGTCGCTCCGCGTCTACGGGTGAGCCAGAAGAGGCTGACGAAGATCGCCAGTCCGACGATGTTCAGCACCAGCTTGTAGTCGACCTGTACGGAGCCGAAGATGTCGCCCCGGCTGGGCCGCGGGCCGGTCGGAATCAAGCCGAGCGCGCTGAAGAGGCCGTCCACCGCCAGCGCGGCGATCACCATCGTGACGAACATCAGCGCGGTGATCCGCAGCGCGAAAGACGTGCCGTAGTACTTGCGGTAGATCGCGATGATCGGGAGCACGATCAGGTCCGCGAACAGGAAGGCGAGCACGCCGGCGAACGAGATCCCGCCCGACCACAGCACTGCCGCGAGCGGCACGTTCCCGACCGAGCAGACGAACGAGAGCACGGCGATGATCGGGCCCACCACCACGTTTTCGATCGCCGTGAGGCCTGCGGGCGCGTTCTTGATGAAGAGGCCGTTGAAGAAGTCGTTTCCGAGCTGTGCGATGTAGCCAGCGAGCAGGAAGCCGAGGGTGATCTCCTTCCACAGCATCTGCCAGTCACCGCGGAAGTTGTGCGCCACATCGGACCACGCGCGCGCGGAGGTGACGCGCTCGCGCCAGCTCAACTCCTCGCTCGCGGCGTGATGCTGGTGGCCTGTGTCCGCGGCCTGCGCGTGCTCGCGCGCGCTCTCCTCCAGCCGCGGGGAGACGAAAACGCGCAGCAGGATCGCCATCAGGCCGATCATCACGATGCCGCCGAGGTACTCGGCAACGGTGAACTGCCAACCGATCAGCACCCACAGCACGAGCCCGAGCTCCCACACGAGGTTGGTGGAGGCGAACTGGAAGGCGAGCGCCGTGGCCGCCGATGCGCCCTTCTGGAAGAGCGACTTGGCGATGGCGACCGCCGCGTACGAGCAGGAGGACGACGCCGCGCCGAGGCCGGTGGCAAGCGCGACCGGGCGCGGTCCGGAGCCGGACATGGCGCGCTCGATCCGCTCGCGCGGCACCCACGCCTGCACGATCGCCGAGATGGCGAATCCGATGACGAGGGCCCACCACACCGCCCACGCCATGAGGAGGCTGTCCTTCAGGCCGTTCCACATCACGTCAAGCACGTCTTCGACGGTATCACATACCCCCTAGGGGTATCTGGTACACTCACCGGCCATGGCACCGGAGCGCGGTTACACGGCATCGAAGGACGACCTCCTGCGCAGGCTCGCGCGTGTGGAGGGTCAGGTCCGCGGCGTCACGCGGATGGTCGAGGAGGACCGCTACTGCATCGACGTGATGACGCAGATCACCGCGATCCAGGCGGCGCTCGACAAGATCGCCCTCGGGCTGCTCGACGGCCACGCCCGCCACTGCCTGCTCGGCGAGGGCGAGGGGCCGTCGGAACCGGATGAGCAGGTGCGCGAGCTGATGGGCGCCGTCGGCCGCATGCTCTCGCGCTGAGCGCGCGAGGCGTTAGCTTCCAGCGATCGTTCTCGACGTCGTACTTGTGGCGGCGGTGGTCGTCGGCATGGCGGTGCAGGCCAGCGTGGGCTTCGGCTTCGGCTTCTTCGTCGCGCCCGCGGCACTTGGCGCGTTCCGGCCGGCGCAGGCCGTCACGCTGCTGCTCTTGCTCGCCCTTCTCATCAACTCGCTGATCCTCTACAGCGAGGGGCGCAAGCGCGAGATCGACGCGAGCGCGGCCGCGCTGCTGTGCGCTTGGGCGCTGCCCGGCATCGTGGCCGGCGCGCTGGTGGTGCGCGACATCAACGCGCACGTCCTCCAGGTGGCGATCGGGGTGGGCATCGTCGCGGCCGCGCTGCTGCAGGCGCGCGCATCGAACGCCTCTGCCGACGCGCCGCGAGGGCCGCACCCGGGTGGCACCCTCGCCGCCGGCGGCGCCTGCGCGGGCGTGCTCACCACGGCCACCAGCCTGAACGGCCCCGTTGTGGTGCTCACGTTCACGCGCGCGGGACTGCGCGGCCACGTGCTCCGAGACACCGGAGCCGCCGCCTTCCTCGTGCTGGCGCTCGCCGGCACGGCGGCGCTCGCCACCATCGCCCACGCGGGACGCGCCCTCCCCCACTGGCCGCTGCTCGTGGCGCTCGCGGCCGCCGCCGTGGTGGGCCACCGCTTCGGCGCGGCGCTCTTCCACAGGCTCGACGCGGAGCGGCACCGGCGGCTCGTGCTCGGCGCGGCCGCCGTGGCCGGAACGGTGAGCATCGTGGCCGGACTCGTGTAGGCGACGGTTCCCCTGTTTAGGGGTAGCCCCCGGTGGGGAAGAACCCGCTCGGATGCGCCGGATTCTGCTCGCGATGACGTTCTTGGCCCTGCCGCTTCTGGCGGCCGCTCCGGCCGCCGCGGCGCCACCGCCCATCAAGCACGTCTTCGTGATCGTGCTCGAGAACAAGGGCTTCGACACCACCTTCGGCCCGAACTCGCAGGCGCCGTATCTGTCGCAGACGCTGCCGTCCCAGGGCGAGCTTCTCACCCAGTACTACGGCATCGGCCACAACAGCCTCGACAACTACATCGCGATGGTGAGCGGCCAGGCGCCCGCGATCACCACGCAGGCCGACTGCCCGTTCTACATGAACCTCTTCCCGGGCATCATCGGCCAGAACGACCAGGCGATCGGCCAGGGCTGCGTGTACCCCGCCACGGTGAAGACGGTTGCCGACCAGCTCAGCGCCGCGGGTCTCAGCTGGCGCGGCTACATGGAGGACATGGCGTCGAACTGCGAGCGCCCGGCGCTGAACAGCTTCGACCAGACGCAGAACGCCACGGCCGCGAGCCAGTACGCCGCTCGGCACAACCCGTTCGTGTACTTCCACTCGCTGATCGACTCCGGCGCCTGCGCCGCAAACGACGTGCCGCTCACGCAGCTCGACAGCGATCTCTCTTCCGCCTCCACCACGCCCAACCTGGCGTTCATCACGCCGGACCTGTGCCACGACGCGCATGACGCCACCTGCGCGGACGGCGGCCCCGGCGGCCTGCCCGCGGCCGACAGCTTCCTCCAGACGTGGGTGCCGAAGATCACCGGCTCGCCCGCTTGGTCGGAAGGCAGCCTCCTGATCGTCACGTTCGACGAGGCCGACACGAGCGACGCCTCGTCATGCTGCGGCGAGACTCCCGGGCCCAACTCGCCGAACCCGGGAGGCACGACGCAGGGCAACGGCGGCGGGCGCACGGGCACCGTGCTGCTCTCGCAATACGTGCAGCCCGGCTCGACCAACGCGACGCCGTACAACCACTACTCGCTGCTTCGGAGCATCGAGGACGTGTTCGGCCTGAGCCACCTCGGCTTCGCCGCGAAGTCCGACCTGCAGGCGTTCGGGCCGGACGTGTACAACGCAGCCGGCTGACGGGCCGCTACGCCGGGTGGCCCGGCTCTATGTCCTTGGCCTCCTGAAAGCCAAGCTCGTGCACGCCCTCATCGCCCTCGTCCGCGTCGATCGGGTCGAGCAGAAAGCCCACGTGGTCGCCCAGGTCTAAGCGCTCGAGCACGCGGCCGACGAAGCGGTTGGGGACGTCGTCGAGCAGCGGCGTGCCGCCGTGCCCCTCGTGCCAGGCGCAGCGCTCGAACTTGTCGGTGGCATCACCCGTCTCGCCGCCGAACAGCTCGGCGAGCTCACGCTGCTTCGGCTCATCGCTGACGAAGTGCACCGCAAGCGTGTCCGAGTCCTCGGCCACGCCCATCGTGTGGTTCTTGCGCGATATGCAGGCGAGAAAGCGTTCTGGATGGATGCTCGTCTGCGTGCCGAAGCCGACGAGGCAGCCTGAGCGCTCCCCGCGTGCGGCGGCGGTGACGATGTACATCGGATAGTCGAGATCGGCCACGAGCTTCGCCAGCACGGTCCCGAACGGTACCCGCGATTGCGTTCGCCCGGTTTGGGTAACAATCAAGTCTTAGACAGGGGTTTTCTTGACGACTATCGAGCTTCGCGGCGGGCCCGCGGCCGTTGGGGCTGCGCGGCACGCAATAGAGGAGCTCGCGGATCAGGAGCAGCTGCCACGGCGCGATGACCTGCGGCTGCTCGTCAGCGAGCTTGTGACGAACAGCATCCTGCACGGCAGCGCCGGGCCGGAGAACCATCTGCAACTCCATGTGGAGCGCCCGGACCACTCCGTGCGCGTGGAGGTGTGCGATGAAGGCGGCGGCTGGTCTGAGTCCGCCCGCTCCCCCTCACTCGACAGCGACGAACCGGCCGGCGGCTGGGGCCTGATGCTCGTAGGAGCGCTTGCTGACGAGTGGGGTGTGGAGTGCGGAGCGGAGCGAACGTGCGTCTGGTTTCAGTTGAACTGAAACCAGACAGGTCATAGGCCATAGGCCATAGGTCATAGGCCGGAGCCCAGGCGTTTCCTATGACCTATGACCCATGACCTATGACCGGCCAAACTGCGCTACGCGCAGTTTGGCCACGCGGAGGGCCCTTGCGTGGCTAGCAACTTCGCTGCCATCTGATCCTGCTCCGACACCGGTGCGCTTGCGGGGTCGCCGGTTCCGCCCAGCTCGCGCCAGGTCTCGCGGGAGAACTGGTACTTGCCGCGGTAGGTGCCGTCCTGCGACACCGCGCTGGGGTTGCCGGAGGACTCGCACTGGGCGATCTTCTGGAGCTCGCCCGAAGTGCCGCTCGAGCCGCTGCCGGTGGACGTGCCATTGCTCGTCGAGCCCTCGCCGCTGCTGAGCCCGAGCGCGCCGAGCGTCTGCGGGCCGACGATGCCGTCGACGATCAGCCCATGTGCCCGCTGGAACGCGATCACCGCGCGCCGGGTCACCGGGCCGTACACCCCGTCAGCCGGAATGCCGAGCGCGCGCTGCACCGCGGCGATCGTGGAGCCGTGGCTGCCGCGATGGAGAAGCGTGCCGCCGCCTCCGGCCGCGAGCGCCGCGCCGCCGCCGGTGGTCATCACCACGCCCATGAGAATCGCCACGCTTCTGCCCCGGATGCGACGCCGGCGCAGACGCGCCGCGGCCGCGCGCCGCTCCCGCGACCGGCGCAGCGACTGGCGCCACGGGATGGGCGAGGCGAGATCCGCTTGAGTTTTAGACAACTGACCACTCCTTCTTTCTCTGTGCCTACGGGGTGAGCTGACGGGCTCGCGCGGAAAGAAGGTCGCGCTACACCGCACACCGGCGGCGATTCGCCCCAGAGCCGCAAGGACGGCGCGGCTCATTGGGTCCCCCGCTCCCGGATGCATCGTGCAGCCGGGACTCGGCTAGGTCGACATAACACCTAAGCACATCGGGCGGCGGAACGCGCTCCGCCCGGCCTCCCGGCGCTCTCCTTCGCCGCGACCGTGCGGTGGCGGTGCTCACGCATGCGGATCGGCGGGCGCTCCGCGCCGCCGCCGTCCAGGAACTCGCACGAGTCGGCGTAGCCGCGCTCGATGAGCTCGTCCGCGCGGGAGAAGTCGATCGGCTGCACGTCGAGCGGACATGGCGGCGGCAGCACCACGAGGCTGACCTCGTCACGGTGCCGTTCGATGTCCTCCACGAGCCGGCGGTGGGTGAGCAGGCCGATGCCGTGAAGCGCCATCCCCAGTGCCGAGCCGGGCGCCGTCTCGAGAGCGCAGGCATGCCCGGTCGGGAGCACGTAGATGCGCTCGGCGCCGAGCTCGACGGCGTGCGAGATCGGCGTGTTGTTCGCCACCCCGCCGTCCATAAGAAAGCGGCCGTCCAGCTCGACCGGCCGGAACACCGCGGGGATCGCGGCACTCGCAAGCACCGCGTCGACCACGGAACCGCTCGACACGCGCAGCTCCTCTCCGGTGATCACATCCACTGCGATTACGTGCAGCGGGAGAGGCAACTCCTCGAGCATGTCGTGCTCGAGGTAGCGCGACACCAGCCGCCGCAGCCCGGAGTCGGGCACCAGGTGGTCGCGCGCGCCGAGGAATCCCAGCAGACCGGTGAGCGGGTTCAGCGGAAATGCCTGGCCGCGCCGCAGGCCGCGCCAGACGTCGCCGAGCGCGTCCGCCGTCGCGACCGTCTGCGGCCGCGATGCCAGGAAGGCGCCGTTGAGCGCCCCGGCCGACGTGCCCACCAGCACGTCCGCGCGCACGTCCCGCTCGAACAGGGCGCGCAGCATGCCGGCCTGGATGGCGCCGAGCGAGGCGCCGCCCGAGAGGACGAAGGCCACCTTCGGTCTTTTGTTGCGGGCCATACCTGTGAGCGTCGCCCCGCCCGGACGGTCTTACCGATGGAACTTTCCGCCGCCGCGCCACGTCTACGGAAGTGATGGAAGCGCGCACTCACGCGGAGTAACCTCAGGGGGCCGATGGCAGCGCCAGGCGACAGATCGGGGGACGCCCCCGGGCGTAACTCCGTGCCGCTTGCCGAGGAATGGCGGGCGCTTCGGCGCGCCGCCACCGTCGTCGCGGTCCTGACGAGCCCGGCGTTCTTCCTGCTGCTGTGGGAGCGCAACGGCTGGAACCCGATATGGGCGGCGCTGGTGACGCTCGTCGCGGTGATCATGTTCCGCGGGCTCGTGGACGTGATCGTCCGCCGGCTCATCCCCTGGCCCAACCTCTACAACGCCGACCAGGAGCTCCTCGACGAGGACGTGATCGCGCGCAGACGCGCGTGGTACTGGCGCAAGAAGTTCCGCCGGCTCATGATCTTCGGCTCGATCTTCCTGCTGATCTTCGGCGGGATCGCGCTTCTCAACGGCGAGAGCATCGGCGCCGCGATCTCGAACTTCTTCAACGGGATCGCCAACTCCGCCGGACAGCTGGCGGCTCTCGCCTTCCAGCTGCCGCTCTTCTTCCTCTTCAACTTCCTCATCTTCTTCGGGCCGCTGCTCGTCTTCGGCATCAAGCAGATGAAGGGCTATGAGCCCGGAGATGCCGACTGGGGCGTGAAGCTCGAGGACGTTCGCGGCCAGAAGGAGGCGAAGGAGGAGGTTCGCCGCGTGATCGCCCTCTGGCAGTCGGGCGAGGCCTTCGAGCAGGCGGGCGGCAAGCGCGAGCGTGGCCTGCTCTTCCTGGGCGCGCCCGGCACCGGCAAGACGATGCTCTCGAAGGCGATCGCCACCGGCTTCAACTGCCCGTTCGTGACGATGCCGGGCTCCGGCTTCGCGCAGACGTTCATCGGCCTCGACGTCGTGATCGTGATGTTCCTCGTCCGCAAGGCGAAGAAGCTGGCGGCCAAGTGGGGCGGCCAGTGCATCGTGTTCATCGACGAGATCGATGCCGTGGGCATGCGCCGCAATGCGCTCGGTAACAACTTCACGACGCCCGAGCCGTACTCGACGGGCACCCTTCATGACGATCTCTTCTTCGGGCCGGCCGGCGCCCTCACCCCCACCGGCGATGTGATCCTCGAGACGCGCGCCTGGCGCGAGAAGCTGTTCGCCTCGAGACACGAGCCGAGCGCGCGGTCGCTCCCTCAGCCGTACGCCAAGCTCGACTCGATCATGCGCGCGGCCTTCCCGGGCGGCGGCATGTTCGGCGGCTACGGCATGGCGCTGAACCAGCTGCTCGTGCAGATGGACGGCATCGACGAGCCACCGTTCTTCCGCAAGTTCTTCACCAACCGCATCAATACGTTCCTCGACGCGCTGTACATCGTTCCCCAGCGGATCGGCAGCATGAAGCTGCGGCTGCCGAAGCCGAAGCCGCGGAAGGAAGAGGTCTATTTCATCGGCGCCACGAACGTCCCGATCGACGCGCTCGACCCGGCGCTGATCCGGCCGGGCCGCATGGGCCGCCACATCTGGTTCCGCACACCCACGAAGGACGACCGCAAGGACATCTTCGACCTGTACCTGAAGAAGGTCGACCACGATCCCGAGCTCGACACCGACAAGCGCCGCGACGAGCTGGCGCGCATGACCAACGGCTACTCGCCCGCGATGATCGAGCAGGTCTGCTCGATGGCGCTGACCTATGCGCACTCGGACGGGCGCCCGTACTTCGAGCGCAGCGACCTCGTGGAGTCGATGACGACCGTGGAGAGCGGCACCGCCGTGGGAGTCGAGTACATCGAGTCAGAGACCCGCGCGGTGGCGATCCACGAGGCAGGTCACGCGGTGGCGAGCGCTGTGTACGCGAAGGACCACGAGTCCACGCGCCTGTCGGTGAGGATGCGGGCGGGCTCTCTAGGCCACCATCAGGCCATCCAGAAGGACGAGCGCTTTTCCGCCTGGCGGCACGAGGAGGTCGCACGGCTCATCTGGATCCTTGGCGCGATGGCCGCCGAGCGCGTGTTCTACGGCGAGAACTCGGTGGGAGTGGGCGGCGACGTGTACAGCGTCACATCGCTCGCGGGCCGGATGGTCGGCATGTCCGCGATGGGACCCGAGCCGGTGGACCTGAGAGGTCGTATTCCGGAGGAGTTCCGGGAAGAAAAGGAAGAGGAGATCATGAAGCGCTTCGAGAAGATCGGGCTTCAGATCATGCGCCGCGGCGGCATGGGCGGCAACATGATGGCTCCTGATCCGATCTCCAGCGCGCTGAGCGATCGCGACAAGCGCACCGCCGCCGCACAGCTCCTCGGCCAGGCCTACGTCACGGCCCACCACGTGATCGCGCACAACCAGGAGAAGGTCGAGCAGATCGCGGAGGTGCTCATCGAGCGCCGCGAGCTCCATGGCGACGAGGTGGTCGACCTGCTCGAGAGGGCGCGCCTGGAGGAACCCCAGATCGACCTCCTTGACGAATCGGCATGGCCGAAGGTGTGACACCCGCCGAGCCGGGCGGCTCGGAGCTCGAGCCCACGCGCCGCGGCGAGCTCGAGTCGGCGCACTCGAAGGAGCTGGCGCCGTACACGCCGCGCCCGGTGCACGGGCACGAGACGAAGTTCCGGCTCATCTACGCCGTGCTCGCGGGCATGGGCCTCGCGGCGATCGCCGCGGCGGTGATCTTCGTCCTCGCGGGCAGGCCGCCCAAGCCGCCGCCGTGGTCGAGTTGGAAGCCGTCGAGCGGCGGCGACCAGGCTCTAGGCCAGATCGCCAATCACATCGGTCCGACCTACCGCCTGCCCACCGGCGAGCAGCTCGTGGCCGTGGACGGCGGTCCGGCTGAAGTGGCGGGCCTGCCGGTGAAGATCGTGATGGAGCGCAACTCGAACGATCTCTCACTCGCGGAGGGAAAAAGCGCGATGTACAGCCTGTGCGGGCTCGGCAAGTTCTGCTCGATCAAAGCGGGCAAGCCGTCGCACGCGCGGGAGCTTCTACTTCAGCGCGAGGCGCTCGAGCTGGCCCTTTACAGCTTCCGTTACGTGAAGGACGTCCAGCAGGTGGTGGTGATCCTGCCTCCACCGCCGAAGCAGAAGCCATCGCACGCCATGTTCTTCAGCCGGGGTCAGGTGAAGGGCGTCCTCAGCCGCCCGCTCCGCGCAACGCTGGGCCCGCGCCCTCCGTCGCTCAGCTCGCTGAGCAGCGGACCTGCGCGGAGCTTCATCGAGCGCACCACCAACAACCTGATCTACGACTTCGATTACACCCAGGCGCCCGATGCGAGCGTGCTTCTCGAGCTGAAGCCGTTCACGCTCGGCGGATCCTCGGGATCCTCTGGCACGACGGGCGGCACTCCCTGACCGACTGTCAGGCCCCGGGGCGTCGCGGCCGCGCCGGCACCTCGCCCCCGGCGGGCGCGCTCGATATGAGGTCCGCCTCGCCCGGTCCTGGCGCCGCCAGCACGCTGAGCTGGAAGCGGGAGACGAGGTAGGGCACCAGGTAGCTGTCGGCGATCTTGGTCGGCGGCCACCAGAGCGGGCTGTCCGCCTGCTCTGACTCCCCACCGCGCCACTGCATATAGCTCGGCGCGGCGCCGGTGAGCAGCATGCCGCGCAGGAACGGTTCGAACGGCTGGGGCACCACGGGCGCGCCAATGCGCGCTGCGATGCATTCCGCCACCGCCTGCGCCTGGCGCACGGACACGCCGCCCTGCTTGAGCTCGAACGCGGTCACGTCGCCCGCCGCGTACACGTCCGCGGTGCCCTCCACGCGGCCGTGCTCGTCCACCGGCACGAAGCCGCGCGGATCGTGCGGCAGGCCGGGTATCGCGGGACCGGCAAGCGCGGGGAGCGCCACGGCGGCGTCGGCATTTACGCGGCGGCCGTCGGCCAGCGCCAGGGCGGCGTCCTCGTACTCGACGGGCGCTACGCCGGTGAGAAGTTCCACCCCCGCCCGCGCGAGGCGCTCGGCCATCGAGCGGCTCACGGCCTGGCCGAAGAGCTGAAGCGGCGCATCCTCAGCGGTGGCGATCGTGATGTGCGCGCCGGGCGCCCGGATGGCCGTCATCAGCGCGAGCTCGTAGAGCGGGAGCGACCACGACGCGGCGGATGCGGCCAGCGCGAAAGCGATCGACCCGAGCTCGCCCGTCGCGGCGCGCTCCACGAGCGTGCGCATGAGCGTGACCGACTCCGGCCCATCGAAGGTGAGGGCACCGGCCACCGCCTCGACAGTGCGTGCCCCCGCGGCCACAACCAGGGCGTCGTAAGCGATCTGCTCGCCCGAGTCAATCGAGACCTCGTGCTCTTGCGCGCGCACCTCCGCGAGACGCCCGCGCCGCTGCGACGCACCCTGATCGTTGAGTATCTGGCTGAGCGGGAAGCGCGGCAGGTTCCCGACGCCGAACGGCTCCGCCACGAGCAGCGGCCGGTAGACGAAATGCTCCCCGGGCGCGATCAGCTCGATTGCCACTCGCTCGCCCGCCAGCTTGTGCAGGGCCACCACCAGCTCGAGCGCGGCGATGCCGCCGCCCGCCACGATCACACGCGCGGGTAGCGAGCGGAACGGAGCCTCGCCCGGCATGAGCCGTAGCGTAATGCCCCGGCGCGACGGGGATTGCGCGCCATGTTCGCGGGTAGGGACATCCCATGGACCAGAGAAAGCTTGGAAACCAGGGCCTGACCGTGTCCGCCATCGGGCTCGGCTGCATGGGCATGTCCGAGTTCTACGGCGAGGGCGACGAGCAGGAGTCGGTGGCGACGATCCACCGCGCGCTCGAGCTGGGCGTGAAC
This sequence comes from Thermoleophilaceae bacterium, assembly GCA_035273245.1. Classification (GTDB taxonomy): domain Bacteria; phylum Actinomycetota; class Thermoleophilia; order Solirubrobacterales; family Thermoleophilaceae; genus JAICJR01. The sequence continues at coordinate 2,069 of DATEPK010000306.1, read as the reverse complement.
TTCCTGGACACCGCCGACATGTACGGCCCCTTCACCAACGAGGAGCTCGTGGGCCGGGCGATCGCCGGCCGGCGTGACGAGGTTGTGCTCGCCACCAAGTTCGGCAACGTGCGCGGCCCGAACGGCGAGCGGCTCGGCGTGCGCGGCGATCCCGAGTACGTCCGTGAGGCGTGCGAGGCGTCTTTGAGGCGCCTCGGCGTCGATCACATCGACCTCTATTACCAGCACCGGGTGGACCGGGACACGCCGATCGAGGAGACGGTGGGCGCGATGAAGGAGCTCGTGGAGCAGGGCAAGGTGCGCTACCTCGGGCTGTCCGAGGCGGCCGCCGGAACGATCCGCCGCGCCCACGAGGTGCATCCCATCAGCGCGCTCCAGACGGAGTACTCGCTGTGGACGCGCGACCCGGAGGCGGAGATCCTGCCGACGGTGCGCGAACTCGGCATCGGCTTCGTCGCGTACAGCCCGCTTGGCCGCGGCTTCCTGTCCGGCCAGATCCAATCGCCGGACGACCTGGACGAGGACGACTTCCGGCGCCACAACCCGCGCTTCCAGGGCGAGAACTTCCAGCGCAACCTCGATCTCGTGGAGCGCGTGAAGGAGATTGCCGCAGAGAAGGACGTCGCGCCCGGGCAGCTCGCCATCGCGTGGCTGCTCCACCAGGGTGAGGACATCGTGCCGATCCCGGGTACGAAGCGGCGGAAGTACCTCGAGGAAAACGTCGGCGCGGCGGAAGTGCGGCTGAGCGACGACGATCTCGCGCGGATCGACGAGGCCGCTCCCGTGGGCGCGGCGGCGGGCGACCGCTATCCCGACATGTCCCCCGTGAACATCTGAGGAGGCGCTGAACGATGGAGAACCAGCCGGAAAGGGTGCCCGACGACGAGCAGCGCGTGCGGGCCGAGGAGCAGGCGGCCGAGGCCGAGGCGGGCAACATCGGCGGTGAGGGCTCGAACGAGGAGCTCGACCCGGCGGAGCGCGCCGTGCGCGAGGGCGGCGGCGGGGAAGCCGAGGGCTTCGAGGACGCCGAGGGCAAGCTGATCGAGAACGCCGGGCACGGCGAGGGCAATCCGATGCCGGACGCGTTCAGCGGCGAGGTCGAGTCGGACCTGTCCGGCGCGGAGTACGGCGAGCCGGATGAGGTGGATCCCACCGAGGTCACGCGCGACCCGGAGGCCGGGGACGATGACCCCGGCAGCGGGCCGGGGATCGCGGCGGAGCGCTAGTCGAGCGCGCTCGCGACGATCTTCAGGTCTTCCACGAAGTCGTGGTAGGCGCGCTTGCGAGCTTCGTCGTCCGGAGCGCGCAGGATCGATGATGGGTGAACGGTGCCGGTGGTGAGCGGCGCAAGTTCCGAGTCGACGAACTCGCCGCGCTGCTGCGTGACCTTGAACTTCGGCCCGAGCAGCGCTTTCGCCGCTGTCGCGCCGAGGCACACGAGCACCTGCGGCTTCACCTGATCGAGCTCGGCCTCGAGCCAGGGCTTGCAGGCAGCGATCTCCTCGCTGTCCGGGCGCTGGTGGATCCGGCGCTTGCCGCGCATCGTGTACTTGAAGTGCTTGACCACGTTGGTCACGTACACCTCGCTGCGGTCGATGCCGGCCTCCACGAGCGCGCGGTCGAGCATCCGGCCGGCCGGCCCCACGAACGGCTTGCCCTCCACGTCCTCGCGGTCCCCCGGCTGCTCGCCGACGAACATCACCTTCGATTTCTTCAGCCCCTCGCCGAAAACCGTCTGCGTCGCCCCCTCGTAGAGGTGGCAGCCGCGGCACCCGGCGGACGCCTCCCTCAGGCGCGGGAGCGTGGGCTTGGGAGGGATGAACGCGGCGGCACTCGGGTAGCTCTCGGTTGCCATTGCCCGGCAGATACCCCGGACAAAAGGGGGATAACTCGCGCGCGCGGGTTCCTTACCCCCGTGTGGGGGGAACATGTGGTTGTGTGCTCAATCAGTTTGCTACGATGGTTGTGTGCTCAATTGCTGGGCATCGAGAGCCTGATTTGAAAGAGGAGGCGTTTGGAAGATGAGTCTCGGACTCCTGGTAGTGAGAGTGGTCGTGGGCCTGCTGTTC
>DATEPK010000305.1:0-5317 GCA_035273245.1 Thermoleophilaceae bacterium | reverse complement strand
TCGTGGTGGTGTGCGAATCCGCGCCGACGAGGATGCCGCCCGGCCTGGCGAAGCGCTCGATGTGCACGTAGTGGCAGATGCCATTTCCAGGCCGCGAGTAATGAAGTCCGAACTTGCGCGCGAGCGCTTGGAGCATCCGGTGGTCGTCCGGGTTCTTGAAGTCGAGCTGGATCACGTTGTGGTCGATGTACTGAACTGCGCGTTCCACCTGCACCCGTTCCACCCCGAGCTGCTCGAACTGCATGCACGCCATCGTGCCGGTGGCGTCCTGGAGCAGCGTCTGGTCGACCTTCAAGGCGATCGGCGAGCCGGGCTTGAGCTCCCCCTCGACGAGGTGCTCGCTCAGGATCTGGCGGGAGAGGTTCTCGGGCATCTCGGCTCCTAGGTCAAACCTTATGGATTATTGCTGGTTACCTCAGGTGGGGTAGGTGGATCGGGGTATGTTGACCAGTGGTGGGGGAACGCCGATCAACAGCCGCGCGCTTGCTGTCTACCCAGCGCGCCATCAACTCGCACCTTGCGGCGCTCGAGCCGCCGTCAGACCTCGTACCGGACCTGATCCGCACGGTCTGCGAAACGCTCGAATGGAGCTTTGGCGCCTTCTGGACGCCGACCGCGCAGGGCGGGGAGGCGCTCGAGGCAGCGGCGATCTGGCATGGGGAAGATCCGGGACTCGCCAGGTTCGCGGAGCAGTGCCGCGGCTCGCATTACCGCTACGGCGAAGGGACGCTAGGGCGCATATGGCAGACGGGCGAGCCCCGCTGGCTGTCCAATTTCGACAGCCCTGACCTGCCACGCGCCAATTCCGCGGGCGCGGCGAAGCTGAGGAGCGCCTTTGCGTTCCCGATGGCGTTCGGCGGCGAGTTCGGCGGCATCCTCGAGTTCTTCTCTGACGAGGAGCGGGAGCCGGATCACGAGCTGCTCGAGAACGTGCAGGTGGTGGGTGCGCAGCTCGCGCAGTACCTCGCCCGCTGGCGCACGCTCGAAGAGCAGCGGCGGCTGGCCGCGATCGTCGAGTCCACCGACGACGCGATCCTCAGCAAGGACCGCAACCTCATGATCACCAGCTGGAACGCCGGCGCGGAGCGCCTCTACGGCTATTCGGCCGAGGAGGCGGTGGGCAGGACCGTGACGATCCTCATCCCGCCCGACCGCCTCGGCGAAGAGGTGGAGATCCTCGATCGCGTGATCACCGGCGAGCGCGTGACCCGCTACGAGACCGAGCGGGTGCGCAAGGACGGGAGCGTGGTCGAGGTGTCGCTCACCGCGTCGCCCGTCCGCGACGCGCACGGGAACGTAGTGGGCGCGTCCGTGATAGCCCACGACATCAGCGAGCGCCGCGCTGCAGAGCGCGCCGTGATCGCGGAGCGCGACAGGGCGGAGCGCTACCTGCAGATGGCGGGCTCGATCCTCGTGGCCGGCGATCCCGACGGGCGCGTGACGATGATCAACCGCGCGGGGCTCGATGTGCTCGGACGCAGCGAGGACGAGGTGATCGGCGCCGACTGGTTCGAGCTCGTGCTGCCCGACGAGCTGCGCGATGACCTGCGCAGCCGCTTCCGCTCTCTGATGACGCGGGCGAGTTCCGACGGCGCGATGAGCTACTACGAGACGCCGGTGCTCACGAGCGGCGGCGAGGAGCGCATGGTCGCCTGGATGACGAGTGTGATGCGCGATTCGAGCGGCGCGGTGACGGGCGTGCTCTCGTCCGGCTCCGACATCACCGAGCGGCTGAAGAGCGAGGCCGCCGTGGCGCACCTCGCCTACCACGACCAGCTCACCGGGCTCGCGAACCGCACGCTGCTCGAGGAGCACCTCGAGATCGGGCTGGCACGGGCTGCGCGCGATGGCCGCGAGCTCGCGCTTCTCTACCTCGACCTCGACAACTTCAAGATGGTGAACGACAGCCTGGGGCACGCCGCGGGCGACCGTCTGCTCGAGATGGTCGCGGAGCGGCTGTCCGGCGCCACGCGCGGCTCGGACATAGTGGCCCGCCACGGAGGTGACGAGTTCCTCATCCTGCTTGCCGACCTGGATGGCGGCTCCAGCCAGGTGGCGGAAAGCGTGGCCTCCAAGATCCTCGCCGTGCTCGAGGAGCCGTTCACGATGGATGAGGCGGAGTTCGTGGTCGGCGCCAGCCTGGGCGTTGCGATCTACCCGCGCGACGGGGAGACGGCATCGGCCTTGATGCGCGCAGCCGACTCCGCGATGTACCAGGCCAAGGCGGGCGGTCGCAGCCGCTATGCGATCCACAGCGACGGGCAGCGGGGCGACTCCGACCGGCTGTCCATGACCGCTCGGCTGCGCCGCGGCATCGAGCGGGACGAGCTGGTGCTCCACTACCAGCCGATCTTCAGCGTGCCGGACCGCCGGCTCGTGGCCGTCGAGGCGCTCCTGCGCTGGAACGATCCCGAGCGCGGGCTCGTCGGCCCCGGCGAGTTCGTCCGGCTCGCCGAGGAGACCGGATTGATCGAGCCGATCGGCGAGTGGGTGATCCGCAGCATCTGCGAGCAGGCGCTCGAGTGGGCGGAGGCGGGACTCGACATGCGCATTCACTTCAACCTGTCGCCGCGCCAGCTGAGGCAGCGCCGAGCGGTGGACGCCATCCGCAAGGTGATCATCTCGGGCGGCGTGCCGCCGGACTCGCTCACGGCCGAGATCACCGAGTCCACCGTGATGGCCGAGGCCGAGGTGGGGCACTCGATTCTGAGCGAGCTGCGGGAGCTCGGCCTGAACCTGTCGGTGGACGACTTCGGATCCGGTTACTCATCGCTCGGCCGTTTGCGGCACCTGCCGGTGAACGAGCTCAAGCTCGACCGCTCCTTCCTGCGCTCCGTCCCGCACGACCCGGAGGCGGGCGCGCTCGTCCGCGGCGTGCTCGACCTGGCCGACGGACTCGGGATGGACGCCGTCGTGGAGGGCGTGGAGAGCGGCGAGCAGTGGGACTTCCTTGCCGGTCACAGCCATGCCCTCGCGCAGGGCTTCCACCTGGCGCGGCCGGCGCCGGCCGAGGATGTGACGCTCATGCTCGAGCAGGCGCGCCGGGCGGCTTAGTCCAGGCGCTCGAAGAAGCCGCGCGCCTCGGCGAGCCGGCGTGCGTCCTCCCCCACCTCACGCGCGCTGGCGGCGGCCTCGAGGTCGTCGTTCATTCGCGCGTCCACGCGGACGAACACGCCGAGCGGCGGATCGGCCGCAAGCTCCAGCTCGAGCCGCCGCACGCGGGCGTGAACCCCGCGCGAGTGGAGCGCCATCGCCATCGCCTCCTCGAGCGCGGCGGCGATCACGCCCGCGTGGGCCGCGCCCTCACGGCCCTGGTGATCCTGCTTGATGAAGAAGCGCCCGGTCACCGCACCCGGCTGGCCGTCGGCCGGCTCGAGCTCCATCTGCAGCCCGAACAGGTTCGCGTTGCCGCAGCCGAAGCAGAGCTCGTGATGGGCCAGGCTCAACGTGTCAGCGCGACAGCAGCTGTCTCAGCACGTAATGCAGGATGCCGCCGTTGCGGTAGTAGAGCCACTCATTCGGCGTGTCGATGCGCACGGTCGCCTCGAACTCGATCGGGTCGCCGTCGTCGGGGGTGGCCGTGACCTTCAGCTTGCGGTCGCCGTCGCCGAGCTCGGCGAGGTCGAAGCGCTCCTTGCCCGTGAGGCCGAGCGACTCGGCGCCCTCGCCGTCAGGGAACTGAAGCGGCAGCACGCCCATGCCCACGAGATTCGAGCGGTGGATGCGCTCGTAGCTCTCGGCGATCACGAAGCGCACGCCGAGAAGGCGCGGGCCCTTGGCGGCCCAGTCGCGCGAGCTGCCCGAGCCGTACTCCTTGCCGGCCAGCACGCCGAGTGGCACGCCCTCGTCCGCGTACGTCGTCGCGGCGTCGAAGATGGTCGTCTCCTCGCCATCCGGCAGGTGGACCGTGAAGCCGCCCGAGGTGCCCGGCGCGAGCTCGTTGCGCAGCCGCACGTTCGCGAACGTGCCGCGCATCATCACCTCGTGGTTGCCGCGGCGGGAGCCGTATGAGTTGAAGTCCTTGCGCTCCACCCCGCGCTCCACCAGGTACTTCCCGGCCGGCGAGTCCTCGCGGAACGAGCCGGCGGGCGAGATGTGGTCGGTGGTCACGCTGTCGCCGAGCTTCGCCAGGATGCGCGCGCCCTCGACCTTGTCGAACGAGTCCGGCGCCTCCGCGGGCATGTCCTTGAAGTAGGGCGGCAGCTTGACGTAGGTCGAGTCGTCGTCCCAGGCGTAACGGTCCCCCTCCGGGATGTCGAGGCCGTTCCAGTTGTCGTCGCCCTCGAACACCTCGCCGTAGCTGCCGGTGAACATCTCGGACTTCACCGACGACTCGATCAGGTCGTGGATCTCCTGCTGGCTCGGCCAGATGTCGCGCAGGTACACCGGCTCGCCGTCCGAGCCCTCGCCGAGCGGCTCGTCGAAGATGTCGGCGTCCATCCGCCCGGCCAGCGCGTACGCCACCACGAGCGGCGGCGACGCGAGGTAGTTCATCTTCACCTCGGGGTGGATGCGGCCCTCGAAGTTGCGGTTGCCGGAAAGCACGGAGCACACCGACAGATCGGCGTCCGTCACCGCCTTCGAGATCTCTGGCGGGAGCGGGCCCGAGTTGCCGATGCAGGTGGTGCAGCCGTAGCCCACGAGGTTGAACTGGAGCTTCTCGAGGTACTCCGTGAGCCCCGCCTTGTCGAGGTACTCGGTCACCACCTTCGAGCCGGGCGCGAGGCTCGTCTTCACCCACGGCTTGCGCTCGAGGCCGCGCTCGACGGCCTTCTTGGCGAGCAGTCCCGCGCCGATCATCACCGACGGGTTCGAGGTGTTCGTGCAGCTCGTGATCGCGGCGATCACCACAGCGCCGTGGAACAGCTCGAACTCGCGGCCGTCCCCGCCCTTCACAGGAACGCCCGCGGGCTTCTCGGCCACCGCGGAAGCCGGCGCGTGCACGCCGGCATCCGGATCGGTGTCGCCCACGCTGCCCGTCGGCGGGTCGCTCGCGGGGAACGACTCGGCGGAGGCCTCATCGCGGTCGTGCAGCGCATGCCCGTGGCCGTTCTCGCCGAGGTCCGATGCGAGCGCCTCCGCGAACGCCTCGTGCGCCTCGCTGAGCCGCACGCGGTCCTGCGGGCGCTTCGGCCCGGCCAGGCTCGGCTCCACCGTGGAGAGGTCGAGCTCGAGCGTGTCCGAGTAGGTGGCCTCCTCCGAGTTCTCGTCGTGGAAGAGGCCCTGCTCCTTCGTGTACGCCTCAACCAGCGCCACGAGCTCCTTCGGCCGGCCGGTGAACTCGAGGTAGCGGAGCGTCTCGGCGTCGACCGGGAAG
>DATEPK010000304.1:0-2825 GCA_035273245.1 Thermoleophilaceae bacterium | reverse complement strand
ACGCCGTCCTCGTTGCCGAGGTTCGGCCCGGGATACCCGTAGCGGTCCGGCTGCGCCGCGGTGTGCGGACGGATGAGCGAGAGCCCGCCGCCGGGCTGGAAGTAGAGCGAGAGCGGCTTCACCGGAATCGACGAATACGAGTTGAAGCTCGTGATCCAGCTCGGCACGTTGTCGCCCGCGCTGTTCGTGGTCGTGTCGTGCCAGAGCTGGATGTGAGGCGTGTGCTCGAAGCCGTTCGACTCACCCTTCACGAACCGGTTGAAGAACGCCACCAGCTCGTCGGTTATCCGCGGCGTGCTCAGGTCGCACATGCCGTGGTAGCCGTTCGTGGCGACCACCCACGTGGTCGACGGATCGAGTTCGCTCAGGTAGGAGGAGCCGCGGCTCGACACCTCGTCGTCCTGCCAGCTGAGGCAGCCGAAGGTCGGGACATCGATCATCGCCGCGCCCGCGCCTGGCTGATGTGCCTGCCAGAAGGCGTCATAGAACGGATGCTGCAGGCCCTCGAGCGCGATGTTGTGGGACGGCTCCGACGAGGCGTGCGTCACCTGGGCTTGGAGGCAACCCGTGTCCCCCGCGTTGGCCGCCTGCTGGATGCCGCTGCGGTACGAGTTGTTCGGCTGGTCGACTCCGGCCCAGAAGGCGCCGAACCCGACGTTGGTGATGCCTCCCGGATAGGACACATCGCGGTACAGATCGGTGGTCACCTGCCACGGCGCGATCGCGTCCAGGTGCGGCGGGCGCTGCCCGGCCACGCCCACCTGCGTGATCCCCGGGAAGGAGTCGCCGAACGTGCCGACGTGGCCATTCGACCACGACTGCCGCGCCGCCCACTCAACCGCGGCCGCACCGTCGCTCCACTCCTGGTTGCTGAAGGCGTCGAAAGTGCCGGTCGAACAGCTCGTGCCGCGGACGCTCACTCCCAGCACCGCGAAGCCCTGGGCGAGCAGCGCGTTCGCGGCAGTCACGTCGTTGCATGTGAGCGGCCCAGCCCCCTCGCAGTAGCCGTCGTAGACCATCGCGACGGGGAACTGGCCGGTGGCGGCGGGGAGGTCGACCGTGTACTCGAGCTGTGTCCCGTCGGCCATCGGGATGTAGCCCTGCTTCTCCACCGTCGCGGCCGAAGCCGCGCTCGCGCCCGCGAACAGCCACACAGCGCCACACAGGATCAAGCCGCACACCACGCGGCCGATCGCGCACCGAGACCCCGCCATCCCCTGTTCCTTTCCCCGCCGTTGCGCTGCGCCGGTACCCCTGGCGCGCAGGCGCACGATAACCATGTATGAGCGCCGGGGCGCCACTACGCGATGGTCGCTCCTCTGCCGCTGGTTTGGGCCCGGGGTGCGCGGGTAGCCCTCGGCGACCGTTCGCCCAGCCCATCGCGCGCGGACTATCCCCGATACGCGGTGGAGCTGGCGACGTTGCCGTCGTCGAGGCTCGCCGCACCCAAGGAGGGCTCATGGCGACCCATCGCCTCTCCGCGCCGCGCGTGGACAGCTCCGCGGAGACCCGCACAGCCGGAATACGCCGCCTGGCCACGGAGACGAAGGCCGCGATCAAGACGACCGAGTTCTACGCGTACGTCGTAGTTCTCGTCGGCATTCTGATCGCCGGCTTGGTAACGAAGACCGGCAGCGGCCACGACGATCGCTTAATCGCGAACCAGGTGTGGCTATACGCCGCGATCCTGACCGTCGGCTACATGATCAGCCGCGGCCTCGCCAAGTCCGGCAGCCGCGAGCCGTACACGGACGACCGCCGCTAGCAAGGACGCGACGGACGGGGGTTGCTCCGGCGACTCCCGTCCGTGCGGCCGTTTACGGCCATGTTCCTCTTCTTCTCAAACAGGCTCGGCTGATGGCTGCGGGGCGTGGCGCCGCCGAGCGGCGAACGGGTCAGCAGGACGTGATAGGCGCGCAGCTGTTCAGCTCGAGCGATTCGTACACGATCGTTAGGACTTCCACCTTGGCGTGCCGTGCGAACGATGGTGCGGAGATTTTGCTGACCCATGCGCGGTGCAACGTGTAGGAGAGCGACAGACCGCTCTGCGTCATGGTCAAGGTGCCCGAGAGCGAACGGTCGGTAATGCGCCGCTTGAGGCGCTTGAGGGTGAAGGACCCGAGCCTGGCTCGGAGGGTGAATTTGCCGGCCAGGCTCTGGCCCTTGCACGTGCTCGGCAACCCAAAGCAGACGTCCTTGAACGGCAAGGCCGTCTTCGGCGCGCCGCCGCCGGCCGCTATCACGCCGTGGAACGAGAGCGTCTTGGGCTTGCCCTTGCTGCTCTTCTTGTAGTTGAGGGTCAGCGTGACGGTGATGCCCTTCTTCTTCGAGGGCGTCACGACCGTGTAGGACACAGTCTTGGATGTGCTCAGGCCGTCGCCGCTCTTGGCGGTGACCGTGAAGTTATGCGTCCCGGGCTTGCCCGCCTTGAGCTTCTGGCCGCTGGCCACGGGTCCGCTGCAGGAGGTGATCCCAGGGCCGTTGGCGCCCTCGGCACACGTGTAGCTCACCAAGAGCTGCTGGCCGGGGAGGAGCTTGGCCCCGGTCGCCGGCTTTGCGATCGTCACCGTTGGGGGCGACGGAGTCGGCGGGGGAGGCGCGGGAAGTGTGTAGGTGATCGTCACGGACGGGGCCGTGCCGGAGGCCGCCACGCCGGTGGTGCCGCTGGGCGCGAACGACGAACCGCCTCCGCCTCCGCCGCCTCCGCCGTCTTGGAAGGGGCCGTTGCTCGAGGCGCCGCCACCCGCGCCGCCGCCGCCGTAGAGGCCGCCTCCACCACCCCCACCGCCGGCGAACTCCGAGCCGGCGATGCCGCCGACGCCGAG
>DATEPK010000303.1:0-4689 GCA_035273245.1 Thermoleophilaceae bacterium | reverse complement strand
GGACGCCGCCGGCGCGTCGTGATCGACTCCCAGGCCTCACGCCGCCCGCAGGGCCCGCCGCCCGTTCAGCAGCCGCCCCGCCGCGGCCGTGGTCGTCGGCGCCGCACGCCCTGGGTCGAGCCCGACCTGAACGCGCAGCCCGAGCCGCAGCAGGAGGAGCCGGCAACGCAGATCAACTCGGGCGCGACCGTGAAGGAGGTGGCGGAGTCGCTTGGCCTCGGCGCGCCAGAGGTGATCAAGAAGCTGATGGAGCTCGGCGAGATGGCCACGCTCACGCAGACTCTCTCCGATGAGGCGATCGGCGTCCTGGCCGAGGAGTTCGGCAAGAAGATCGAGATCCAGCACGCGGCCGACGAGGTCGCGGAGGAGCCCGAGTACGAGGACGCCGACGAGGCGCTCACGGAGCGGCCGCCGGTGGTCACGATCATGGGCCACGTCGACCACGGCAAGACCTCATTGCTCGACGCCATCCGCCAGACCGAGGTCGTGGCGGGCGAGGCCGGGGGCATCACCCAGCACATCGGCGCCTACCAGGTGCGCCACGAGGGCAAGACGATCACCTTCCTCGACACCCCGGGCCACCAGGCGTTCACCGCGATGCGCGCCCGCGGCGCGAAGGTCACCGACGTGGCCGTGATCGTGGTGGCGGCCGACGACGGCGTGATGCCGCAGACCGAGGAGGCCGTGGACCACGCGAAGGCTGCGGGCGTGCCGATCATGATCGCTGTCAACAAGATCGACAAGGAAGGCGCGGACCCCAACCGCGTGCGCGGCGAGCTGGCACAGCTCGGCCTGACGCCGGCCGACTGGGGTGGCGACATCGAGTTCGTCGACGTGTCCGCGAAGACGAAGGTCGGGCTCGAGGACCTGCTCGAAACCGTCGTGACGATCGCCGATCTCGAGGAGCTCAAGTCGAATCCCGATGCCGAAGCCTCGGGGAGCGTGATCGAGTCGAAGCTCGACCCCGGCCGCGGCCCCGTGGTCACGCTGCTCGTGCAGCGAGGCACGCTCAAGGTGGGTGACGCCCTCGTGGCCGGCGCCCACTGGGCGCGCGTGCGCGCGATGAACGACTACCGCGGCGAGCGCATGAAGCAGGCACTCCCGGGCGATCCGGTCGAGATCCTCGGCTTCGACGGCGTTCCCGAGGCGGGCGAGCACTTCCGCGTGGTCGAGAACGACCGCCGCGCGCGTCAGCTCGCGGGCGAGCGGGCCAACCGTCTCAAGACCGAGGCGCTCGCGCGCCGCCAGGGCGTGCGCGTCTCACTCGAGGACGTCTTCGCCCGCGCGCAGGAGGGCATCAAGGAGCTCAACCTGGTGCTCAAGGCGGACGTGGCCGGCTCGCTCGAGGCCCTCGAGGACGAGATCGCGAAGCTGCCGCACGACCAGGTCGTGGTCAACGTGATCCACGATGGCGTTGGCGGCATCAACGAGTCCGACGTGATGCTGGCCTCTGCATCCGACGCAATCGTGATCGGCTTCAACGTGCGCCCCGTGCAGGACGCGCGCCAGATCGCGCAGCGCGAGGGCGTGGAGATCCGCACCTACTCCGTGATCTACCGCGTGGTCGAAGAGCTGCGCGCCGCGATGGAGGGCATGCTCGAGCCGGAGGAGGTGGAGACCACCATCGGCGTGGCCGAGATTCGCGCCACCTTCCGCGCCTCCCGAATCGGCACCATCGCCGGCTCGTGGGTCCGCGAGGGCACGATCCGCCGCGGCGCAAGCGCCCGCCTGGTTCGCGGCGGCACGATCATCTACGACGGCCGCATCGCATCACTGCGCCGCTTTCAGGACGACGTCCGCGAGGTCGAGGCCGGCTTCGAGTGCGGCATCGTGCTGGAGAACTTCGCGGATGTGAAGGAAGAAGACGTGATCGAGGCATATGAGACGCGGCAGGTCGAGAGGGAGCTTTAGCTCAGGTCAGAGGTCATAGGTCAGAGGTCAGAGGAGCTGCCCAATGGCCTTCGTCGTTCTTCTGGAAGTTCACCTTCACTTTCCGGACAACGGTTCGCTCAAGGGCAAGCGCCGTGAGCTCTCTTCTTTGAAGGAGCAGCTGCGGCATCGGTTCGGGGCGAGTGTCGCCGAGACGGACCATCAGGACCTGTGGCAGCGCTCGACGCTGTCGGTGGCGCTCGTGGGACGGAACGTGCATACCGTGGATGAGGCGGCTGCGAAGCTAACTCGGTATGTCGAATCGCAGTTTCCGGACGGCGTCCGAGTTGAGAAAGGCCTCATTTCTGCCGACGAGATCCTGGGTTAGGGTCAGCTAGGATGCCCGGGTCCCGGATGCGGCGGGTGAACGAGGCCGTGAGAGAGGTCGTCTCAGGGCATATCACCGAAGACCTGAAGGACCCTCGCATCGGGTTTGTGACTGTGACAGGAGTCGATACGAGCCCGGATTTGCGCCATGCGCGCGTATACGTGAGCGTGCTGGGTACGGACGAGCAGAAGGATGCGGCCCTCGAAGGGCTGCGTTCCTCGGCAGGGTTTCTCCAGTCGAAGGTGGGACAGGAACTTCGGATGAAGCGCACGCCGACGCTCGAGTTTCATTACGACGAATCGATAGACCGCGGGATGCGGATCACAGAACTGCTGGACAACACGGAGGGGCGAGACGAGTGGGAGTAGTCACTGATCTGGACCAGGTGGTGGGGGAGCTTCGCCAGGCGGAGAAGCTGCTCCTCACCACGCACGAGAACCCGGACGGCGACGCCCTTGGCTCGCTGCTCTCGATGCACCAGATCCTCAGCCTGCTCGGCAAGGACTCGCTCATGTTCATGGCGGCGGACGAGTTCCCGCTGCCCGCCGAGTACCGCTACATGGACTTCACCGGCGTGCTCAACGATCCGCCGCCGGACGTGACCGACCGGACGATCGTCTTCCTCGACTGCGGCAACATCGACCGCATGCCGGTCGACTTCCTCCAGCAGGGTGACCTGCACATCCTCAACATCGACCACCACCACGACAACACGCGCTTCGGCACGGTCAACCTCGTGGTGCCGAACGCGTCGTGCACCGCCGAGATCGTGTACCGGATCTCGAAGGAGCTCGGCGTGGAGATCACGCCGCTGATCGGGGAGGCGCTGTACGTCGCGCTCGTCACCGACACCGGGCGCTTCATGTACGAGAACACCACTCCCGAGGCGCACCGCATGGCCGCGGACCTGATCGAGCTCGGGGTTGACGTTCACTCCGTCTACCGGCGGCTGTACGAGGACCTCCCGTTCGGCCGCCTGCAGCTGCTCGCGCGCGCACTGAACCGCGTGAGCCGCCACGACGGGGGCGCGCTCACGTTCACTTACCTCACCCGCCAGGACTACGAGGAGACGTCCACTCTGGAAACCGATTCCGAGGGGATCGTCGACCACATCCGCGCCGTGGAGGGCACGGCCGTGGCGGCGCTCGTGCGCGAGCTTCTGTCGGACGACCGCGTCGGTGTTCGCAAGGTGAGCCTGCGCTCCACGGACGGCCGCGTAGATGTGTCGCGCATCGCGCGCGCGCATGGCGGCGGCGGTCATCGCCAGGCGGCGGGCTTCTCCACCGAGCTGCCCGTGGAGGACCTCATCGAGCGCCTCCGCGGGGAGGTCGGCGAGCAGTTGTAGTGCCGAGCGCCGGCGTCCTGCTCTATCCCAAGCCGGCCGATGTGACCTCGCATGACGTGGTGGCGAAGGTGCGGCGGCGGCTGTCCGAGGAAGCCGGCCGCCGGGTGAAGGTGGGACACGCGGGCACGCTCGACCCGTTCGCCACCGGGCTGTTGCTCGTGCTGGTGGGCGCAGCCACGCGGGCGCAGCGCTTCCTGATGGAGCTGCCGAAGACCTACCGCGCGGTCGCGCGCCTCGGCTGGACCTCCGACACCGGCGACCGCGACGGCAAGCTCGAGCACACCGGGCGGATGCCGGCATCGCTCGATATCCCCACCGGCGAGCTCCAGCAGGTTCCGCCCGCGTACTCGGCCGTGAAGGTGGGCGGCGAGCGGCTCTATAAGAAGGCGCGCCGCGGCGAGATCGTCCTGGCGGACGCGCGGCCGGTGACGGTGTACCGCGCCGAGCTCCTCCATCACGAGGACGAGCGGGCGGTCTACGAGATCGAATGCTCCTCGGGCACCTACATCCGCAGCCTCATCACCGATCTCGGCGACGCCTACTGCGAAGAGCTCGAACGAACCGCGATCGGCCCCTTCCGCCTCGAAGATGCGAGCGAGGAGAGAATCCTCCCCCTGAACGAAGCCCTCGACTTCATGCCGGAACGAGTCCTCGAAGAGGACGAGGCGACCAAGGCAGCGAACGGGGTAGCAATCCCGACACTCGACACCCGATACCCGACACCCGTGCGACTTGTACAAGGCGCACGCCTGATAGCAATCGCGGAACCAATCGCCGGCACGCTCAAACCAACAGTCGTTTTCAAATGAAAGTCACCTTCCTCCAGCACGCCGAGCCGCGCCCCCGACGGGTGGCCGTGGGCACCTTCGACGGCGTGCACCTCGGCCACCGGGAGGTGATCCGCGGCAGCGACACGGTGCTCACATTCGAGCCGCACCCCCTCGCCGTCGTTGCGCCGGACCACGTTCCAAAGCTGATCGCCTCGTATCCGATAAAGCGTGACCTCATCGCCGGGCTCGGCGTGGAGGAGCTCGTGGTCATCCCCTTCGACAGGGAGTTCTCGCAGAAGCCGGCCGAGCAGTTCATC
>DATEPK010000302.1:0-2750 GCA_035273245.1 Thermoleophilaceae bacterium | reverse complement strand
CATCCAGGCAACCGACGAGGGTCGTCTGCCCGAGGAGATCGTCCCCATCACGGTCAAGACCAAGAAGTCCGAGACCACGGTCGAGGTGGACGAGGGCCCGCGCCGCGACACCTCGCTCGAGGTGCTGGCCAAGCTTCCGGGCGCGGCCGGCAAGGAGGGCAGCCACACCGCCGGCAACTCGCCGGGTGTGAACGACGGCGCCGGCGCGCTCGTGCTCGCCTCCGACGAGTGGGCCAAGGCGAACGGCCGCAAGGCGCTCGCCACGATCGTCGGCCAGGCCGCCGTTGCGGACGACTTCCCGTACCTCGCGCGCACGCCCGCCAACGCCACCAAGCTGCTCCTCGAGAAGACCGGCGTGAGCATCGACGACATCGACCTGTTCGAGATCAACGAGGCGTTCGCATCGGTGGCGATCAACTCGATGCGCATGCTCGGTGTGGACGAGTCGAAGGTGAACGTGAACGGCGGCGCGATCGCGCTCGGGCACCCGATCGGGGCGAGCGGCGCGCGCATCCTGATGACGCTCGCCAACGAGCTCCGTCGCCGCGGCGGCGGCCTCGGCGTTGCGGCCATCTGCTCGGGCGGCGGCCAGGGTGACGCCGTGCTGATCGAGGTCAACGGGGGGTAGTCACATGACGGTCGACGGTGGCGGCGGCGGGAAGGCCGCGGCCTTCTTCGACCTCGACAAGACGCTGATGGAAGGGTCGAGCGCGTTTCAGTTCGCGCGCGCGGCCTTCCGCAACGGCATGATGAGCCGGCGACAGCTCGCGCGCGACGTGTGGGCGAACGTGAAGTTCCGGCTCGAGGGCTCGACCGACGAGGCCACGGCGGAGCTGCGTGACCGGATCTTCGAGTCGATCGCGGGGCAGCGCGTGGTCGATCTCGAGCGCCTCGTGCCCGACGTTCTGGCCGGCGTGTTGCCGCGCCTCTACCCGCAGATGCTGCAGGTGGCTTGGGAGCACCAGGACGCCGGGCGGCAGGTGTTCATCGTCACCGCCGCGTCGCAGGAGATGGCGGAGATGCTGGCGCACGTGCTGCACTTTGACGGCGGCATCGGCAGCCGCTCGGAGGTGCGCGACGGCGTGTACACCGGCAGGCCGGCCGGTCCGTTCACCTACCGCGAGGGCAAGGCCGAGGCGATTCGCGAGGTCGCGCGCGAGCAGGGGATCGATCTCGCCGGCTCGTACGCGTACTCGGATTCGGAGTCCGACCTCCCGATGATGAGGACGGTGGGCCATCCGGTGGCGGTGAATCCGGATGCGGCGCTCGAGCGGGTGGCGCGCGCGGAGGGCTGGCAGATCATGCGCTTCGACAAGCTTGGGAGGCGGCTGCGAATCGCGGCGGTGGCGGGAGGCGTGGCGCTCGTGGGCGGCGGCGGTGGCTACGCGGCGGCGCGGATGCGCCCGCGGCGGCGCTTCAGCTTGCGGCGATGAACAGCTCGTCGAACCCGTCGTCGCGCGTGCGCACGGGCTCGTAGCCGAGCTCGGCGCGTGCCCGCGAGATGTCGATCGTCGTCTCGAGCGCGGACACCCATACCGCCATGCGCGTGAGCGGCGGCGATCCGCGCAGCGGCAGGTAGCGCCAGAGCGTCTCGCCGAGCGCCGCGCCCCGCTTCGCCGGTGCGAGTGGCACGCTGCGGTCAGGCAGCTCCACGCGCTGGGTGCCCACGAGCTCGGTGACGAAGTCTCGGAACACGACGGGGTCGCCATCCGTGACGAAGTACACGCCGCCGGGCGCGCCGCGCTCCGCCGCGAGCATCAGGCCCTCCACGGCGTTATCCACATGCGTGGTGGCCGTGAGCTGCTTGCCGCCGTCGATCCAGGCGAACCGCCCGGCCTCCACGGTCTTCAGGAAGCTGGGGAGCACGGTGGTGTCGCCGAGCCCCCAGACGAAGCGCGGGCGCACCACCACCGTCTCGAGCCCGTCGCCGTTCGCGTCGCGCACGAGCTGTTCGGCCTTCGCCTTGGTCGCGCAGTAGAGCGACTTCGAGTCCGGCCTGAGCGGCGCTGTCTCGTTCACGTTCACGAGCGGCTCACCGGCGAGCAGCACGGCCTCGGTGCTCACGTGCACGAGCCGCCGCACGCCAGCCGCTTTGCACGCCTCGATCACGTTCGCGGTGCCGCGCACGTTCACCTGGTCGAACAGCCAGCGCGGGCCCCACTCGCCGACCTTCGCCGCCGCGTGGAATGCGACCTCGCAGTGACTCGCCGCCTCCTTCAGCGAGTCGAGATCCCCTAGTGCGCCCGGGACAGGCTGCGCACCCGCCTCGGTCACCGCCTCCTCCGCCCGTGTCGAGCGCGCCAGCGCGAAGACCACGTGCCGCTCGTCGACGAGCCGCCGGATTAGGTGCTGGCCGATGAAGCCCGAACCGCCGGTTACGAAAACCGTGGACATGTGCGGATCGTAAAAGGCCATAGGCCACAGGCCACAGGCCACAGGGGCCCATACACTCTGAGCGTGGCTACGACCCCGCGGGCAATCACTGCTGCTGAGCGCTGGTATCGCGAGAAGTTCGGGCAAACGCCTGAGCGCGAGGAGCTGTTTACGACTATCAGCGGTGAGCCGATCGAACCGCTTTATACGGCTGAGGACCTTCCCGATCCGAGCCAGATCGGGTTTCCTGGCGAGTTCCCCTACACGCGCGGTGTCTACCCGTCGATGTATCGCGGGCGCCTTTGGACGATGCGGCAGTTCGCCGGCTTCGGCACCGCGGAGGAGACGAACGAGCGCTTCCGTTACCTGCTCGACCA
>DATEPK010000301.1:0-5724 GCA_035273245.1 Thermoleophilaceae bacterium | reverse complement strand
GAGCACGCCGTCGGTGGAGAGGAACGCGTCGCCGAGGTCGGGGCCGCGCGAGATGCGGCCGCGGCTGGGCTTGAGCCCGACCAGCCCGCAGCACGCCGAGGGAATGCGGATCGAGCCGCCGCCGTCGCTGCCGTGCGCGATCGGCACCATGCCGGCGGCCACCGCGGCAGCGGAGCCGCCAGACGACCCGCCGGGCGTGCGCTCGAGGTTCCACGGGTTGCGCGTCGGCCCGAAGCGCCGGGGCTCGGTCACCGGGATGATCCCCAGCTCCGGCGAGCTCGTCTTGCCCACGATCACGAAGCCCGCCTCGCGGAAGCGCCGCACCACGTAGCCGTCGTAGTCGGGCGTGTAGTCGCCGAACAGCTCGGAGCCCTGCGACATCACGAGCCCGGCCACGGGCGCGAACAGGTCCTTGATCGCGATCGGCACGCCCGCGAACGGCCGCTCGTCGCCTGCCGTGATCGAGTCGGCGGCGGCGAGCGCGCCGTCGGCGTCCACGGTGGTGAACGCGTTCACGCGCCCGTCCACCTCGTCGATCCGGGCGAGCGATGCCTCCGCCAGCTCGCGCGCGCTCACCTCACCCGAGCGCACCAGACCGGCCAGCTCCGTGGCCGGCCGGTAGAGGAGATCGCTCATGGGGCGGTGCGCGCCTCCGGTGCCAGCTCACGCTCGAGCGCCGCCGCGCGCCGGCGCTCTTCGTCGAAGCCGAGCCGCTCGAGCACCTCGCCCGCCAGCGCCACGTAGTCGGCGCCCAGCTCCGGCCGGTAGTCGAGGATCGACACGCCGCGCTCCGCGGACTCGGCGTAGCGGATGGAGGAGCGGATCACACTGTCGAAGACCTTGTCGCCGAAGCGGTCGCGCAGCGACTGCAGCGCCTCGCGCGAGTGAATCGTGCGCAGGTCGGCGATGTTCAGCACCACGCCGAGCCACTCGAGGTCCGGATGCAGGTTCTCCTTCGCCAGCTCGATCACCTCGAGCGCCTGCTCCACGCCCTGCAACGAGAAGTACTGCGCCTCGGTGGACAAAAGCGCGTAGTCGGCGGCTACCACCGCGTTGACGGTGAGCAGCCCCAGCGACGGCGGGCAGTCCACGAGCACGACGTCGTAGCGGCGCTTCACGTCCTTCAGCGCGCGCCGAAGCGTCATCTCGCGGCCCATCTTCCCGCCCAGCACGAGCTCGGACTCGGCCAGCCCGAGGTTGGCGGGCAGGATCGCGTCGTCGTGGATCGCGTCGGAGGCCTTGGCCTGGCCGGCGAGCACGTCGGCGATGGTGGGCGAGGCGTCCGGCGGGACGTCGAAGTAGTCGGAGAGATTGCCCTGCGGATCGAGGTCGACCGCGAGCACGTGAAGGCCCACGCGGGTGAAGACATCGGCGAGCGTGCGCACGGTCGTGGTCTTCCCCGTGCCGCCCTTTTGTGAGAGGACCGCGATCGTGCTCGCCATCGGAGCCCGCGACTATAGTTCTCCGGCCCAACCGTCGCGCACCCGCTCGAAGAAGGTGCGGAAACCGGAAGGAGGAAGAGGAGTGGCTGAGCCGTCCAGCCGCGTCGTTCGGTACGCGCCTACGCAGGGGTATAGGCCTCGACGTCCGCCGCAAACGGTCGAGGACAGGGACGCTTGCGCCCTCTACGCGGCCGTTGAGAAGGACGCGACGGCGCGCCACGAGCCGATTCCCGCCGCGCTCACCGCGCTCCAATCCATGCTGCACCGCGCCGGCAACGTGGACGGCGAGGGCGACGGCTGCGGAGTGCTCATGGACATCCCGCGCAAGATCTGGGCGGAGGAGATCCGCACCGGGGGGCACGCATCGCGCCTCGCACTAGACCCGCTGTTCGCCGTCGGCCACGTGTTCATCCCGCGCAAGGGCAAGGGCGCCGATGAGCTGAAGACGCGCGCGCGGGAGATCATGGGCCGCTTCGGCCTCCGCATCCTTGCCGAGCGGGAGGGAGTGGTGGACTCGTCCGCCCTCGGTCCCACCGCCCGTGAGGAGGAGCCGATCTTCTGGCAGATCGGCGGCCTGGTCGGCGAGGCCAAGCTCTGCTTCGAGATTCTGATCGCGCTCGAGAACGAGCTCGACGTGCACGTCGCGTCGTTCTCCACGGACACGTGCGTCTACAAGGTGATGGGCGCGCCGCAGGTGCTCGGCGGTTACTTCCCGGACCTGCGCGACAAGCGCGCGGAGACCGCCGCGATCATCGGCCACAACCGCTACTCCACGAACACGTGGCCGTCGTTCAAGCGCGTGCAGCCGTTCGCGATGCTCGGCCACAACGGCGAGATCAACACGATCGCGAAGCTGCGCCAGGAGGCGCGCATGCTCAACGTTCCGATCCACGAGGACGGCTCGGACTCGCAGGATCTGAACCGCACCGTCGAGTCGCTCGTGCACCGTGGCGGGCTGTCGCTGGTGGAGGCGCTCGAGCTCGTGCTGCCGCCGATCGTCAACGAGGTGAAGCAGCTGCCGGACGAGCTGCGGCCGTTCTACATGTACCTGCGCCAGGCGTTCGGGCCGTTCGCCCAGGGCCCGGTGGCGCTGCTGTCGCGCCACGCCGACGAGCTCGTGTTCTCCGTGGACGCGCTCGGCCTGCGCCCGCTCTGGCTTGTGGAGACCACCGGCGCGTTCGTGTTCTCCTCGGAGCCGGGCGTGGTGTCGGTGGAGGACACGGTGGAGGAGCCCAAGCCGCTCGCCCCCGGCGAGAAGCTGATGATCTCGCTCAATCGCAAGAAGGGCGAGGCGAAGCTCCGCCAGCACATCCAGCTGCAGTGGCTCACCTGGGAGCGCTGGATCGACCGCACGGGCAAGGACCCGGTGCACGGCTACGCGCAGATGATCCCGGTGGGCGGCCCGCTCGAGGGTGCGGAGATCCCCGGCTACACGGCTGCCGGCCCGGCGGAGCCGGTGAAGGTGGAGGATCGCGTGCTCGGCGGCTTCGGCTGGCAGCGCGACGACATGAAGCTCGTGCAGCAGATGGCCGCCACGGGCGCCGAGCCGATCGGCTCACTCGGCTACGACGGGCCGCTCGCCTGCCTCTCGCCCGAGCGCCAGAACCTCGCCGACTACTTCAAGGAGTCGGTTGCCGTGGTCACCAACCCGGCGATCGACCGCGAGCGGGAGGTGGAGCACTTCTCCTGCCGCGCGGTGTTCGGCCACAGGCCGGGCGCGTGGGGGCTCGATCCCGAGCCGCGCACGATCGAGACCGCGTTCCCGCTCATCCTCGGCGGCCACGATGGCCTCGCGCCGCTGTCCGACGCGGTGTACCGCGACGTGGCGAAGGAGCACAAGACGTACCTGCTCGAGGATCTCTGGGAGGTGTTCCGCGGGCGCGCGAAGGTGCTCGACATCTCCACGCTCGAGTCCGAGAACACGAAGGGCGCGATCGACCGGCTCAAGCACGAGGCCACCACCGCCGCGCGCGAGGGCGCGGAGCTGCTGGTGCTGTCGGACCGCACCGCCTACGACGGCGGCCGCCGCTACCTCGATCCGCACCTGGCGCTCGCCGCCGTGGACCTCGCGCTGCGCGAGGCGTACGTGGACGTGGGCGAGCCGAACCTGCGCCGCCGATGCGGCGTGGTGCTGCGCTCGGGCGCCATCCGCAACGTGCACGACGTGGTGCTCGCGCTCGGCCTCGGCGCCGACGGCGTTTGTCCCTACGTGATGCTCGAGGTGGCCTGCGTGGACGACTACCGGACGGACATCGACCACCTCTGCTCCGCCATGCGCAAGGGCATCGAGAAGGTGATCTCCACGATCGGGATCCACGAGCTGCGGGGCTACGCGCGCCTGTTCTCGTGCATCGGGCTGTCCCCCGAGCTCACCACGATCTTCGACACGCCCTGTTACTTCGGCTCAGACGCCGGCGGCACGGGCTTCGCCGAGCTCGACGCTGACGGCGACGAGCGCCAGCGCGTACTCGCCGGCGAGGACGAGGGCGGCAAGCCGGCGAAGACGTTCCACTTCTACCCGAAGGTCTACAAGGCGGCCATAGCCGCGGCCAACGGCGTCGCCTCGTACGAGGACTACTCGGAGAAGGTGCGCGAGCTCGAGATCGAGCAGCCGATCTCGCTGCGCCACATCCTCGACGTGAAGTCGGACCGCGAGCCGATCGCGGACTCGGACCCCGGCGTGGGCCTCCACTCGTACCCGATCGTGATCTCGTCGATGAGCTTCGGCTCGCAGGGCGAGACCGCGTACCGCGCCTATGCCGAGGCGGCGATGCGGGCCAACATCATCGCGATGAACGGCGAGGGCGGCGAGATCCAGGACATGTACGGCAAGTACCCGAAGTGGCGCGGCCAGCAGGTGGCCTCGGGGCGCTTCGGCGTGACGTCCGAGATGGTGAATTCCTCGTACCTGGTTGAGATCAAGATCGGCCAGGGGGCGAAGCCGGGGGAGGGCGGCCATCTGCCGGCCAAGAAGGTCACCGAGAAGGTTGCGCAGGCGCGTAACGCCACGATCGGCACCGACCTCATCTCGCCGTCGAACAACCACGACCTCTACTCGATCGAGGACCTCGCGGAGCTGATCGACGAGCTGAAGACCGCAAACCCCGACGTTCGCGTGTCCGTGAAGGTGCCGGTGGTTCCGAACGTGGGCACGATCGGCGTGGGCATCGCGAAGGCGGGCGCCGACATCATCACGCTGTCCGGCTTCGAGGGCGGCACGGGCGCGGCGCGCTCGCACGCGCTGCGGCATGTGGGACTGCCGTCCGACATCGGCACGCGCGCCGTTCATCTGGCGCTGATGGAGGCCGGCATCCGCAACCGCGTGGAGATCTGGGCCGACGGCGGCTACCGCCACGGCTGGGACATCGTGAAGCTGCACTGCCTCGGCGCGAACCGGGTGGGCTTCGGCACCCTGGCGATGGTGTCGCTCGGCTGCACGATCTGCCGCGGCTGCCAGCTCGACACCTGTCACGTGGGCATCGCCACGCAGATCGAGACGAAGGAAGAGGCCGACATGAAGGGCCTCAAGAAGTTCACGCCTCAGGAGTACGAGCGGGCGGCGGAGTCGTGCACGCGCTTCTTTTCCTCGATGGGCGAGGAGGTGCGGCAGATCTGCGCGTCGCTCGGGTATGAGCGCGCGCAGGATCTCGTGGGCCGCTCGGACCTGCTCGTCCAGGCGCGCCATCGCGACCACGTGGACGTGACCGAGCTGATCAAGCCGCTCGAGGAATTCCTGGATCTCGAGCCGCTCGATCTGCCCGTGCCGGAGGAGGAGCGCTCCGAGCCCGGCCTGGTGGTGGCCCGGCCGATCCGGATGAAGCCGAAGGAGGCGTCGCGCGAGGTGGCGGCGCTTGCCACGGAGGTGTGCGGCGGAACGCTGGTGCGCCGCTCGTACCCGAGGCCGGCCACCTCCGACGACCGCGTGCTCGGCACCGAGCTGGCGGGTGAGCTCGCGCGGGCGAGGATCTTCCAGCCGGACACCGCGCCGGCGGCATCCGAGGACACGCTCGCATCGCTCCACTTCAATGGCGGCTCCGTGGCCGGTCAGGGCCTCGGCGCCTTCAACGTCTACGGCGTGGACATCACCGTGGAGGGCGGCGCGCAGGACGGCGTGGCGAAGACGATGCTCGGCGGCAAGGTGTCGATCATGAAGGGCAAGAACCGCTTCGGCCGGCGCGTGAACGGCTCCGTGGGCAAGTCGTTCGCCTACGGCGCCCAGCGCGGACGGCTGTTCGTGCAGGGCAACGCCGACTCACGCTTCTGCATCCGGCTCTCGGGCGCC
>DATEPK010000300.1:0-7774 GCA_035273245.1 Thermoleophilaceae bacterium | reverse complement strand
GCCGAGGGCCTTCACTCCACCTTCCGCATGCTGCGCGACGAACTGCTCGACTCGGTGTCGAGCGTGGACGCGCGTCTCAGCGAGATGCGTCTCGACACATACGTCGACGTCGCACAGTCCGTGGTGCGCTACCTGGAGCTGCTCAAGGTGGCGGCGCTGATCGAGCGCGAGCGCGAGGGCCAATCGCTCGCGCAGGCGCTGCCCGAGGTGAACGAGCTGCTGCTCCAGGAGGTCACGCCGGTGGAGCGCGAGCTGTTCTTGAACTCGGCGCTCGACGACTACCTGGCGGACACCGAGCGCGACGAGCGGCGGCGCGCGGAGGCGATCTCGGGCGGCGGCGACCGGTCGCTCGAGACCTTCATCCCGCGCCGCGGCGACGGCCTGATGCTGTCCGCCTCGGACATCGAGACCTACCGGCTCTGCCCGCTCAAGTACAAGTTCGCGCGCGTGTTCCGAATCCCGCAGGAGCCGACGATCAACCAGCGCTTCGGGATCGTGGTGCACCAGGTGCTCGAGCGCTTCCACCAGGCGGGCGGCGGCACGCTCGAGGACCTGATGAACCTGTTCGAGGCGAGCTGGCGCCGCAGCGGCTTCGGTGACTCGAACGACGAGCTGCAGTTCCGCGAGAAGGCGGTGGCCGCGCTCAGGCGCTACTGGGAGCTCGACCTGTCGCGCGACTCGGAGCCCGTGTGGTTCGAGCGCAGCTTCGCCTTCAAGCTCGGCCCTCACCTGCTGCGCGGGCGCGTCGACCGCGTGGACCGTCACCCGGACGGCCGCTACGAGCTGATCGACTACAAGACCGGCAAGCCGAAGACGGCGCAGGATCTCAGCGAGGACATCCAGCTCTCGCTCTACCAGATGGGCGCGCGCGAGTCGTGGGACCTGCGCACCGCTGCGCAGAGTTACTACTACGTGCTCGACAACGAGAAGGTGCCGGTGGAGCACTCTGAGGAAGAGCTCGAGCGCGTGCGCGGGACGGTGGCCACGATCGCCAAGGGCATCCTCGCGCAGGACTTCGATCCCACGCCGTCGCCGGACATCTGCTCCTTCTGCGACTACCGGATCATCTGCCCGGCGGCCGAGAAGTGACGATCAGTCGTCGTCGCGGCTGAAGCGGCCGGGACCCTCGAAGCGCGGCGGCTCGGGCTCCGGGGGCGGCGTCTCCGCCGCCGACTGCTGCTGCTGGGCGCGCACGGCGTCGTCGAGCACGGGCTGCTCGAGCGTGTCAGCCAGCTCCCGCGCACCGCGCGCGAATTCGGCGGACCAGCGCTTGGCCGTGGCGTACGCGTCGAGCAGCGCGGCGTTCTGGCTGCGCAGCGCGTCCATGCGCTTCTGCAGTCCGGCATGCGCCTCCTGCAGCGCCTCGTGCCGCTCGGTCTCCGAGGCGAGCCGCGCCCGCAGGTCGCGCTCGGTCGCGGCGTGCTGCTCGCGCTCGAGCTCGAACTCGTGGCGCATGCGTTCCACCGTCGCATGCGCCTCGCTCACCCGCCGCTCGGCCTCGTCGAGCTGTCCCACATCGAAGTTGCGCTCGCTCGCCTCGGCCGCCTGCCGCTGCGCGCTCTCGAGCTCGGCCCGCAGCCCGTCCAGCTCTCCGCGCAGCCCGGCCACCGACTCCGCGTGGTTCGCGCGTTCGCTGTCGAGCGCGGCGTTAACCGCCTCGAGCTCGCTTCGCAGCGCCGCAATCTCTTCCTCGCGTGGGTCCAGCTGCGGTTCGGGCTGCGGCATGAAGGCAGGCGCCGGCGACGGGGTGGGGAAGGGCGATCCGCCGCCTTCGCTCGGAGCGAGCGGCAGCTGCGACACCAGCTGCGCGATGAGGTTCTCCGCGGCCACCGCGGCGCGCACCTCCAGCCGCGTCATGAATGCGATGTCGTTCAGCGCGAGCGAGTCCGAGGGGTCGGCCATCGCCACGAGCAGCCCGCCATCCGGCTCGAAGGCCACGGGCACGGCGTGGTAGCGCCGCGCCGACGCCGGCGGCAGCAGGTTGGCCGCGGCGGGATCCACCTCGAACTCGTTCAGGTCGATGTGGTTGAGCCCGTAGCGCGCGGCGAGCGCGCGTGCGAGCTGATCTTCCGTGAGCCGGCCTTCGCGAACGAGGATGTGACCGACGGTCTCGCCCGACGAGCGCGCGGTCTCCACGGCCGCGTCCACGTGAGCGGCGTCAGCGAGGCCCAGCTCGATGATCATGTCGCTGAGAAAGACGGGGGCACCCTCGCGCGGCTGGTAGGCGGTCACACCGCGGCGGGGTTCGAGCGTCATCATCCGGCGGCTCCCACGGGCTCCGCCCCGAGCGCGTCCTCCGCACGCCCGAGCGCTGCGAGCGCGGACTCCGCGTCGGACAGCCGCTCGATGCCGCACACGAGCGCGACGTCCTCCGGGCGCTGGCTCATCACGCGCTCGAACGACGCCTCCAGCCGGCCGCGGAATGCCTCGGCGCCCTCGATTCCCTTGCAGCCCACGAGGATCACGCCGAACACGTCGGCGCCGACGCGGCCCGCGATGTCGCTGCGCCTCACCGCGCGGGAGATCACCTCGGCAGTGTTCTTGAGCAGCAGATCGGCAACGGCGTCTCCGCTCGTCGCGCGCGCGGCTTCCACGCCGCGCGGCTGGAGTGCGAGCACGTACGACTCGGTGATGCCGCGCTCGGTGAGATGCCATTCGCGGTCGAGCGCGTCGATGAATGTGTCGCGCAGCGGGAGCCCCGTGAGGGGGTCGCCGCTCAGGTCGCGCTGAAGCTGGGCGAGGCGGCGCAGCTCGCCCTCCCGCGTTACGTGCTCCCACTCGTAGGCGAGCACGCGCGCGGCGATCGTGAGGAGCGCGCGGTCGCCTTCGTCGAAGCGGTCGGGCTCGGCGCTCATCGCGGACACGCAGCCCACGCACGTGCCGTCCGCCAGCTCCACCGGCGCGGCCACGTAGCTCTGCACCCCTGCGCTGCGACACAGCTCGAGCTCGGCATACACATCCGCGTCCGACGCGCGGCCGGTGAGCGGAGGGGCATCGCCGTTCGCCATGTGGATGCAGAACGACTCGCGCAGCGGCATTCGCGTGCCGGCCGCGAGCGCGCCTACGCCTTCTCCACGCGCGTCGAGCACCCGGTACTCGTCCGTGTTGTAGTTGAGCTCGCCGAAGATCACGCGGCCCGGCGGCAGCTGGCGCTCGAGCATGACGAGCACCGAGCTCACGGCATCGCCGAGGCTCGCGAAGCGGTTCTCGCAAAGCCGGGCCAGCTCCGGCACCACAGCGTGGGCCATAGGACCCTGTCGGTACTTGAACGCGCCAACTTGAGCGCGTACCGCGGTTATTCGTTCGGACGTTGTTGCCGCAGGAAGCGCTGGAAGTCGCGCGCGATGGCATCGGCCGACGGAATGTTCTCTCCGAAGGGCGGCGCGTCGTCCGCCTCGTCCATCGTCTCCTCGAGCTTCTCGACGAAAGCCTTCACGTCCGGATCGCTCGCCACGGCGGCGTTCACCTGGCGCTCGTAGTCCTCGCTCGCCTCCTCGAGGGCGCTGCCGTCCACCGCCACACCGGCGATGCCCTCGAAGCGCCGAACAAGCGCGAGGGCCGCCTTGGGGTTGGGCGCAGCGGCCACGTAATGCGGCACCGCCGCCCACAGGCTGGCCGACGGGAGGCTCGCCCGCTGGCACGCGTCGTGGAGAACGCCGACGATGCCCGTCGGCCCCTCGTAGGTGGTGCGCTCGAGGCCGAGCCGGTCGATCAGCGCCTGGTCCGAGGCGAGGCCGGACACGTTCACCGCGCGCGAGTGAGGCACGTCGGCGAGCAGTGCGCCGAGCGTGAGCACGAGCGTCACGCCGAGCTGGCTCGCCGCGTCCGCAATGGCGCCGGTGAACGTCCGCCACCTGAGCGAGGGCTCAACGCCCTGGATGAACACGAGGTCACGCTCTGCGGCCGGGATGTGCGCGGCCGTGATCACGGTGTCCGGCCAGTCGATCGCGCGGCTCTCCCCGTCGGTGAGGCGCACCGTCGGCCGCACGGCCGTGAAGTCGAAGAACTCCTCCGGGTCGATGCGCGCCACCTCGGTGGCGTCGAAGCTCTCGACCAGGAAGCCCACCGCCGCGGTGGCGGACTCGCCCGCGTCGTTCCAGCCCTTGAACGCGGCAACCATCACGGGGTCGCGCAGCTCCGGCTTGTCGGTCCAGCTCAGCGGCTCCATCCCACACTCACCGTAGCGGAGCCTGCGAGCCGCGGCCGAGCGTCCGACGCCGCACGCAGTATTTGAGGTATCGAAGCGAGCGTTCGCACATTGATCGCCGAGCTGCGCCCGGGTGCCGAGGTTGAGGGCGTGTTCGCCTGCACGCGCAAGGAACGCCTCACCGCGCGCAATGGCAGCGGCTACCTGTCGATCGAGCTGCGCGACCGCACCGGGAGCATTCCCGCGCGCGCGTTTCGCGAGGCGGATTTCCTCGCGGGGCAGTTCGAGCGGGGCGAGCTCGTGTGGGTGAGCGGCCGCGTGGAGCGCTTCCGCGGTGAGCTTCAGCTCGAGCTGCGCGCGATCCGCCGGGCGGATGCGACTGGGTTCGATCCCGCGGACTTCCTCCCGAGCGCCTATCGCGACCTCGACGAGCTCGACGGCTTCCTCGAGCATCTCGCGCGCGAGGTCTATGAGGAGAGTTGCAGGGGGCTGCTTGCGGAGTTGCTGGGCGATGCGTCGCTGAGGGCGCAGATGCGGCTATCGCCGTGCACGCGGTCTGGGCACCACGCTTATCTCGGCGGGCTGTTGGAACACACGGTGGCGGTCGCGACCTTGGCCCAGGAGACCTGCGTGCTTCATCCGCGCCTCAACTCGGACCTGTTGATCACGGCGGCGATAGTTCACGACATTGGCAAGACGCGCGAGTTCGAGCTGGGGGCCGAGATCGCTTTCAGCGAGGAGGGGCGGCTCGTGGGCCACGTGGTGCTGGGACAGCAGATCGTGGCCGAGCTGGCCTCGCGTGTACCGGGGTTCCCGCGGGAGACGCTGCTCGCGCTGTCGCACTGCATCCTCACCCACCACGGCGCCGAAGCTGTGCCCACCCGGCGCTTCGGCTCGCCGGAGGCGCTCGCGCTCTACCGCCTGAACGCCCTGGACGCCGGCGTAAAGGGCGCGCTCGAACACGGACTCGCCTTCGCATGAACGTCCGCAGCGCTGAGCCGCGGGACTTCGATGCCGTCGCCTTTCTGCTCCACGACCTGGGGCGCAGGGAGGTGACCGATGAGACGCGGGACCGCTGCCGTGAGCTCTACGCAGCGCAGGTGTCGGATCCGAGCGTGGACCACCTTGTAGCCGAGGACGACGACGGCGAGATCGTCGGCTTCTGCTCGCTCCACTTCCGCAAGCGCCTCAACTACACGACGCCGGAGGCGTGGGTGCCCGACCTGATCGTGCGCGACGCGCAGCGTCGCAATGGCGTCGGCAAGGCACTGCTCGAGCACGCCGAGAACCGAGCGATCGAGCGCGGCTGCTGGGCGCTGTCGCTCGAGTCCGCCCACCACCGCGTGGAGGCGCACCGCTTCTACGGCGCGTTCGGCATGCGCGACATGGGCAAGTCCTTCCGCAAGCTGCTCGGCTGAGCCGGTCTAGATTTCGCGGCGGAGTGGCATGGGCCTGGTGGCCCATCCGGTCTTCAAAACCGGCAGGGCGGAGCAGCCCTCCGCTTGGAAGGTTCGATTCCTTCGCCGCTCCGTTGTGTCCGCCTGCTGACGAGGCGGTCGCGTGCCGCCCTGGCCGCGCTTAGGGTCGATAGATCGGGCAGGCCCACCGATCGAAAGGACTCAAACCAATGAAGGCTGAATGGCGGCGCCCGGGGATCATCGGCGCGCTCGCAGCCGCCGCGCTGGCCGCGGCACCGGCGGCGGCGCTCGCTAACAGCTCGGTCACGTACTCGAGTGGCGTTGTGACGGTCGAGGGTGACGGCGCCAACAACCATTTCGACGTGACGTTCGGAACCTCGGGCGCAGACAGGACGATCGATTTTCGCGACCTCAACCCAGACGCGGTCAATGCACCGGGGAGCGTCTGCCAGGCGGATGGCAGCCAGGGCGTCATCTGCACCGCCGACTCGACGAACGCGCTCGACCGCGTCGTGATCAACGGAGGCGACGGCGAGGACGAGGTCACCACGCACAGCCCCCCGGCGGGCTTTCCTTTGACGTTCAACGGCGGCGCGGACTACGACCAGCTGGATGCCGGTCCCGAGCAGGACACGTTCAACGGCGGCCCCGGCTATGACCAGGCGGACTACGAGAACATGACTGGCCCCGTGACGGTAAGCGCCGATGGTGTGGCGAATGACGGCGAGGCAGGCGAGAGCGACAACATCGGCACAGATGTCGAGGAGATCGTCGGCACCGACCAGAACGACACGCTCACCGCTACGAACTCGGTGCTGTCCGGTTGCAACTCCGACTGCGCCGAGCTGTTCGGCCTCGGCGGCAATGACACGCTGAACGGCGGCAGTGGACCCGACTACATCGACGCCGGCCCCGGAAACGACACCGTGAACGGAAACGCCGGCGATGACCAGATCGACGACGGCGACGGGAACGACATCCTCAACGGCGGCGCCGGCCAGGACGAGTTCTACGGCGGCTCCGGTGCCGACGACATCCGAGGCGGCGGTGACTTCGATCAGATGGACTACTACAACGATCCGTGGATCGGTTCGGGGACTCCGTCGGTCAGCGTCTCGCTCGATGACGTCGCCAACGACGGCATGACCGGCGAGGACGGGACCGGCATCGATGGCGCCGGCCCCGCGGCCGACGATGTCCACTCGGATGTCGAGGCCATCAATGGCAGCGACGGTAACGACACGCTCACCGGCAGCCCCGGCGTCAACGATCTGTATGGAGGTAGCGGCAACGACACGATCGACGGCCTCGGCGGGCCGGACGTCCTGGTCGGCGGCCTCGGCGACGACATATTCCTGGCGCGCGACAATGCGCCGGACATCGTCGAGTGCGATTCGGGCATCGACACTGTCACGAGCGACGACATCGACACGGTCTCCGATTGCGAGACCAACAACGTCTTCACGGCGACCCTGCCTGTGCAGACGATCACCGTGCCGGGCGCCCCGAAGCCAAGGTTGAACCCGGCGAAGGTGAAGCTGGGATCGCTCAAGCGCTCGATCAAGCGGAGGGCGTTCCTCAGGCACGGCGTGACCTTCACGCTCAGTGCGAACGAGGCCGTTACCTACAACGCGCAGCTCATGGGTACCTACCGCGGTGCCCACGTGGCCAAGGTCGGCGACGTGATCCTCGCGGCGAGGTCTCTGAAGTCCCGCGCAGGCCGCAAGGCGAAGGTCACCCTGAAGCTGAACCGCCACACCAGGAAGGCGATCGGCAGGAAGGCCAACCTGAAGCTCACGGTCATCGCGACCAACAGCGACGGCAACCTCAGCAAGGTCAGCAGGCGGATCAAGGTCAAGTAGGTGCGAGGTAGAGGGGGCGGCTGCGGCTGCCCCCTCTACGATGAGCATGTGAGGAGGGGACTCGCTGTCGCTCTGGCCTGCGCGCTGCTGATGTGTGCCGGCGTCGCGCATGCTTCCACCCGCTGGGTGGACACCGGCGTATCGCGCTTCTCCGAGAGCTACAACCAGGGCATCACGGTCGACCCGGCCGGCGGCTTCCTCTTCGACGGCACGCTGCTCAGCTTCAACGGCCTCTTCAAGACAGACGCGCGGCTCAAGCAGACCGCCGGCGCATCGCCTGAGATCCCGCCGGACGTGACGAGCCGCGACGGCTACAACCACATCGGCGACCTGAGCTTCGACCCCGG
>DATEPK010000299.1:0-13994 GCA_035273245.1 Thermoleophilaceae bacterium | reverse complement strand
GATCGACGGGATCGGCGTCGTGGGCCGCGTGGCGCCCGAGCACAAGGTGCTGCTCGTGGACACCCTGAAGAAGAAGGGCCAGGTCGTTGCGATGACCGGCGACGGCGTGAACGACGCGCCCGCGATCAAGGCCGCCCACATCGGGATCGCGATGGGCAGCGGCACCGAGGTTGCGAAGAACGCCGGACGCATGATCCTGTCGGACGACAACTTCGCGACGATCGTCCACGCGGTGGCCCAGGGCCGCAAGATCTACGACAACCTGAGCAAGTACGTCCGCTTCGTGCTGATCACGCTCGTGGCGTTCGTGCTCACGTTCCTCGGCGCGACGCTTCTCGACATCGCCGCGGGGCAGCCCTTCAGCTCTCCGCAGGTGCTTTGGATCCACTTCCTCGTGAGCGCGCCGCTCGGCATGGCCCTCGGGCTGGACGAGGCCACACCAGGGCTGATGAAGCTCCGCCCGCGCCCCAGCGACGAGTCGATCGTCACGCGCAGGCTGCTCGCCACCGCCGGGCTCGCGGGCCTCTACATGGCCGTGGTGCTCAACGCCCTGATCTACTTCGGCCAGTCGCATTACGACAGCGTGGCGGTGGGCTCCTCGATCGGGCTCACGGCGTTTTCGCTGATGATCGTGGTGGCGGCCTTCGAGAGCCGCAGCATCTGGCTCTCCACGGTGAGGTCCGACAGCTTCGGGAACCGGACGCTCACGTTCACCGCGCTCGGCCAGGTCGTTCTGGCCGTGCTCGTCACCCAGATGGACGCGCTGCAGCGGCTGCTCGGCACCCGGCCGCTCACCGCCGGGCAATTCGGACTGGCGCTGGTCGCCGCCATCCTCCTGTTCGGGCTGTGGGAGCTCGGCAAGCGGGTGGCCGGAGGACCGAGCAGCTGAGGTGGCCGGGATGCTCGCCCAGCACGCCGTCCGCGTCCTCCGCAGGCACCGGCGCGCGAGCGTCGCCCTGCTGGTGGCGGGCGCGGCGGTTGCGCTCGATGTCCGGCGGCCGAAGACGGGCTCCGCCCCAGCGAACGGGCTGGAGATCGAACGCAAGTATCTCGTCGAGGCGCCGCCCCCGGGCCTCGAGAGCCATCCCAGCGAGGAGATCGAGCAGGGTTACCTCGCGATCGACGGGCCGGTGGAGGTGCGACTGCGCCGGCGCGGCGAGCGCCCGGCCGTGCTGACGGTCAAGGCAGGCGACGGCCGGGCGCGCATCGAGCAGGAGCTCGCCATCCCGGAGGAAGGCCTCGACGCGCTCTGGACCTTCACCTCCGGCCGCCGGCTCCGCAAGCGCCGGTACGTGATCCCGGTTGACGCCGGGCTGAACGTCGAGCTCGACCTGTACGAGGGCTGGCTCGGAGGGCTCATGGTCGCCGAGGTGGAGTTCCCGACGCTCGAGGCGAGCGCCGCGTTCAAGGCTCCGGACTGGCTCGGGCGGGAGGTCACGGGAGATCCCGACTACCGCAACCAGTCTCTCGCCGGACGCGAAAGCCGGGCTCGGGCCGAGCGCGTGTTCCGGCTGCGCGCGCGCGAGCCCGTCGCAGACGGCATCACGCGCGTGGCGCTTGGCCAGATCGACGAGGTGCTCGATCGGGCGGAAGGCCGCATCGGCGAGGAGCCCGGCAAGGCCGTGCACGAATCGCGCAAGTCGCTCAAGCGGGCGCGCGCGGTCGCGCGCCTCGTCCGTGACGCGCTGGGCGACGACGAATACGAACGCGCCAACGCGGCCTTCCGCGATGCCGGCCGCCTGCTCTCGGGGGCGCGCGACAGCCAGGTGCTCATCGAATCGCTCGACGGCCTCCGCGAGTGCTACCCACTCGAGTTCCGCGCGATCCAGCTCGCCGGCTTCCGCGCCGGGCTCGCCACCGCGCGCGACGCCATGCGCGCCGAGCTCGACGGCAGCGGCGGGCCGCTCGCGAGCATCGAGCCGTCGCTCCGCGAGACGCGTGCGCGGGTGGAGGAGTGGCGGATCCGGGGGCGCGGCTTCGGCGCGCTTGGCCCGGGCCTCGAACGGATCTACCTGCGCGGGCGCCGCGCGTATGGCACCGCACTCGAAGAGGCCACGCCCGAGAACCTGCACGAGTGGCGCAAGCGCACGAAGGATCTCTGGTACTCGCTCCAGCTCCTCGAGGTCGCGGACCCTGCGCGGATGAAGCCGCTGGCACGGACGGCCCACAGGCTCTCGGAGCTGCTGGGTGACGACCACGACCTCGTGGTGCTGGGGCAGCGCGTGGACGCGCGCCCGCAGGACTTCCATGACGCCGAGGCACCCGTGCTCCTGCGCGGTCTGTGCGAGCGCCGGCGGGCCGAGCTTCAGGTGGCCGCGTTCGGGGCCGGCTCCCGGCTCTTCCAGGATCCGCCCGCGAAGTTCGTGGGCCGCATCGAGCGCCGCTGGCGCAAGGACGTGGACCGACCGTGAAACGCAGACTCGCCGCCGCGGCCTCGCTGCTGCTGCTCATCGCCGCCGTGGCGCTGGCGCTCGACGCCGCGGTGAAGAACTTCCCCAACGGGCTCGTCGTGCTCGCGTGCGTGGTCGCCGCCGTGGTGGCGGCGTGGTGGGGCCTGGTGCGGGGCGGGCCGGCTCTGGCCGCGGGGCTCTCCGTCGCGCTCGCTCTCGTTGCGGGCGCCGTCGTGCTCGCGGTGATGGAGGGCAGCCCACTCCAGAACTCGCTCGTGATCGCCTTCTTCCTGCTGTCGCTCGGCGCGGCGCGCGTGGCGTTCTCCCCTCACCTCGACTGGCCCGAGGTGCGCCCGCCGGAGAGGGCGGTGCTGTTCTACAACCCGAAGTCCGGAGGCGGCAAGGCAGAGCGCTTCCACGTGGCCGACGAGGCCCGCGCGCGGGGCATCCAGCCCGTGGAGCTCCGCCCCGGCGAGGATCTGGTCAAGCTCGTGGACGAGGCGATCGCCGGCGGTGCCGACGCTCTCGCGATGGCGGGCGGCGACGGCTCGCAGGCCATCGTGGCTGCGAAGGCGGCGGAGAGCGGGCTCCCGTATGCCTGCATCCCATCGGGTACGCGCAACCACTTCGCGCTCGACCTGGGCGTGGACCGCGAGGACGTGGTGGGCGCGCTCGATGCATTCGTGAACGGGCGCGAGCGCACAGTGGATCTCGCGGAGGTGAACGGCCGGGTGTTCGTGAACAACGTGTCGCTCGGGGTGTACGCCGAGGCGGTGCAGCGCAGCGGCTACCGCGCGGCCAAGCTGCGCACCATCGCCCGGACCGCGCCGGAGGTGCTCGGCCACCACAACGGCAACGGGCTCGACCTCCACTGGATCGGCCCAGACGGACGGGAAAACGACTCGGGTGCGGTGCTGCTCGTGTCGAATGACCCGTACCGGCTCGGCCGGGCACTCGGCTCAGGCACCCGCCCGAGCCTCGAGCGCGGCACGCTGGGGATCGCCGTGTTCGGGTCGGGCAACGGCGGCGCGGCGGGCCAGAGGGGCGTCGGGCAATGGGCCTCGGAGAGCTTCGAGGTCACCTCCGGCACGCCGGTGGCGGCGGGCATCGACGGCGAGGCTGTCCGCCTCGATCCGCCGCTGCGCTTCCGCACTCTGCCGGCGGCGCTCCGCGTGAGGATCGCGCCGCAGCACCCCGGCGCGTCGCCGTCGGCGCTGATGCCGGCCAGCCCATGGGGCGCGATGGCCGCGCTGGCGCGCATTGCCGCCGGTCGCTCGCCGTCACCCTGAGGCCGCGGGCTTCAGACCGTCTGTGGCACTGGGGCGTCGAGGCTGTCGTGGCACCTGACCACGTGCCGCCGCGCCCAGCCGTACGCCCGCGGCGGCATCGGCTGCCCGTGGTGCACGAGATGGTCGTCGATGTCGGCGACCTTCACGACGCGCGCGAGGGCCCCCTCCGGGCCCTTCGCATATGCGATGCGCAGCGCGTGAATCTCGAACGACTCGTCCGGCTCCCGGGTGAGGAGGTTGAGCGCTGCCAGCTCGACCGGCGTGAGGCCCTCCCGCTCGAGCTCGGATGCCTGCGTGTCGCTGTGCTCGAGCACGTCGTGGAGGAAGGCCACGGGGCGCGCCTCTGGCGGGACGGCCGCCGCCACCCGCTCGAGGTGCTCCACCATGAGGCCGCCGGTCCGGTCGCGCTGATCTCCGTGGATCGAGTGAGCGATGTTGCGGGCGGTCGACGTGTCCATGGGGTGCCTGCGAGAAGTGTGCTCTGGGCGCGCGCGGGGAGCAACGGTGCGGGTACGACAGCGGGCCGGGTGTGCGCCCCCAGGGCCACGCATGCGGGCCCCATTGCCCGCCACCCGCCCGGATGACAGCCTGAGCCCTCAGGCCCCTACAGAGGCAAGGAGTTGATCCATATGGTCATAGCGGCTGACTACCCCCTGCTGGACGTCGTCTGGACGATGTTCGTCTTCTTCGGGTTCGTCATCTGGATTTGGATGCTGTTCTCGATCTTCGCGGACATCTTCCGCCGGCACGACATATCCGGCTGGGTGAAGGCCGGCTGGTCCGCGCTCATCATCGTGCTCCCGCTGCTGGGTGTGCTCATCTACCTGATAGCCCAGGGCAAGCACATGGCCGAACGTCGCGTGGGCGACATCCAGCAGAGCCAGGCTCAGTTCGACAGCCACATCCGCAGCGTGGCCGGCGGCGGCGGTGGGCCCGCCTCCGAGATCAAGCAGGCCAAGCAGCTGCTCGACAGTGGAGCCATCACACCCGATGAGTACGCCCGGCTCAAGCAGGCGGCGCTCGCGAACGGCGACTCGACGCCCAGCTACGCAACGCACTGAGCCCGTGGCCCGGCGGCCCCGCGCTCAATGGGCCAACCGCGAGCTCTCCTGGCTCGACTTCAACGAGCGGGTCTTGGAGCTCGCGGTCGACCCGAACGTACCGCTGCTCGAGCGCGTCAAATTCCTGGCGATCTCCGGAACGAGCCTCGACGAGTTCTTCATGATCCGGGTGGCAGGGCTGCAGGAGCAGGTTGACGCCGGGGTGAGCGCGCGGTCCGCCGACGGGCTCAGCGCGAGCGAGGCGATCGACGCGATCGCCACGAGGGTGCAGGCCCTCGAGGCCACGCGCGCGGCACGACTCGCGGGGGACATCCTTCCCGCGCTCGACGCCGCGGGCATTCGTATCCGCGGCAGCGACGGCTGCGACGAGCCTGAGCTGGCCGCGCTCGACCGCGCCTTCCGGGAACAAATCTTCCCGGTGCTCACGCCGCTCGCCGTCGGGCCGGGCCGCCCGTTCCCCTACATCTCCAACCTCTCGCTGAGTCTGGCCGTGTGGCTGCGGGACCCGCTCACACATGCCGAGACGCTCGCGCGCGTGAAGGTGCCGAAGGAGGTGGTGCCGCGCTTCATCGAGATCGGGCCCGACATGTTCGTGCCGCTCGAAGACGCGATCGCGCGGCATCTCGGCGCTCTCTTTCCCGGGATGGAGATCGTGAGCCACGGCGTGTTCCGCGTCACCCGCGACGCGGACTTCACGGTCTCCGACGAGGCAGACGACCTGCTGCAGGCTGTGGAGGACGAGCTGCGCCGGCGCCGCTTCGGCGAGATGGTGAGGCTCGAGGTGGAGGCGGGGATGGACGCTCACCTGCGAGAGCGCCTGATCGCGCTGCTCGACGTGGAGGAGCGGCAGGTGTACGAGGTGGAGGGGCTGCTCGACGTGGGCGACCTCTGGCGGCTCCACCGGCTCGAGGGCCACCCCGAGCTGCGCGATCCGCCCTGGTCGCCGCTCGCGCCCACCGTCGGCGAGGAGCCCGAGGAGCCGGACATGTTCGCCGCCATCCGCGCGCGCGACCTGCTCGTGCACCACCCCTATCAGTCGTTCGCCGGGACCGTCGAGCGCTTCGTGACCCAGGCGGTGGCGGACCCGGACGTGCTCGCGATCAAGCTGACCGTGTATCGGACCTCCGACGACTCCGCGCTCGTGCCGGCGCTCATCGAGGCGGCGAACCGCGGGAAGCAGGCGGTGTGCCTCGTGGAGCTGAAGGCGCGCTTCGACGAGCGGCGAAACATCGGCTGGGCGCGCGCCCTTGAGGAGGCCGGCGCCCACGTTGTGCACGGACTGCCGGGGCTCAAGACGCACGCCAAGGCGCTGCTCGTGGTTCGTCGCGAGCTTGACGGCGTGCGCCACTACGTGCACGTCGGCACGGGCAACTACGACGCGGTCACCGCGCGCACGTACGAGGACTTCGGCCTCTTCACCACTGACCCCGCGATCACCGCGGACGTCGCCGACCTGTTCAACTCGCTAACCGGCTACGCGCGCCCGACCAACCACCGCAAGGTGCTCGTGGCGCCGGGTCACATGCGCGAGACGCTGCTCGAGGAAATCGCCGCCACCGCGCGCGCTGCGCAGGAGGGCAAGCCGGCTCGCATCACGATGAAGATGAATTCGCTCGTGGACGTGTCGTGTATCGAGGCGCTGGGCGCGGCCGCCTCCGCGGGCGCGCGCGTGGACCTCGTGGTCCGCGGCGTGTGCTGCCTCCTTCCGGCGGTCGACAACCTGCGGGTGGTGTCGATCGTCGGCCGCTTCCTCGAGCACTCGCGCGTCTACTCGTTTCGGCGCGGCGATGAGCGGCGCTGCTACATCGGCTCCGCCGACCTCATGCCGCGCAACCTCGACCACCGAGTCGAGCTGCTCGTGCCCGTGGAGAGCGAACGGCTGCGCAACGAGATCGACGAGACGCTGGAGCTCTGCCTCGCCGACGACACCTTCGCGTGGGAGCTCGGTCCGGATGGCCGCTGGTCGCGCCGCGAGGGCGGCGGACACTCCGCGCATCAGGCCCTGATGGAGCGCGCCGGCGGCCTGCTTTCCGCCGCGCCGCCGGCAGTCGCCGCCAGGCGCAACGGGGCCGCGCGCGAAAACGGGAACGCCGGCTCAGGCCACAAGCGGCGCAATCGCAAGCACAAGTCGAGGGCGGCGTAGACAGGGCGTTCGTCTCAGCGCCGAAAGCCGGCGTCAAATCGGTCTGTCTCGAGCGCGCCGGCGGCAAGCACCACCCACGCCACGAGGGAGAGAGTCCAGGCTCGGAAGACGAGCGCGCCGAACAGCCCGGGAGCCGCGAACCCGACGACCACGAGCAGTGGCGCTGCGTACGCGATCAAGCTCAGCGGCCGGGACGCGAACCGCCGGCGCAGGACGAACATGGCTGGATGGACGAGCAGAACCACGGCGAAGAACGCGATCGTGTGCAATGCGCCATGGAGGCTGACGACGTTGTTCGGCCCGACGGAATCGATCTTGAACAGACCCATTACGACGAAGGCGACGACACCGATCCAAAGGGCAACAGCCGCGCGGCCGCGGAGGAGGCTCGCCACTCCCGCGAAGCCGAGGCCGGCCGAGATGAACGCGGCCTGCATCAACCAACCGTCATGCCCGAGCGCGTACTTGCTGATGGTCCCCTCATGAAGCATGTGCGGCTGGGCGATGTGCACCGCAATGAGGAACGCGACGTACAAGAGGGCCCCGAGATAGGCGACAGGGCCACCGAGGGAGCGAGAGTCGGGGCTGGCGAGTGAAAGAGCTTCCATGGTTCTCCTCATAGTCTCATTGATACGGTTGCGGAGATACCATCCCACGGGAATAGAGCGTTGTCAACCGAGTCGCTAAATCCGATCAGCTACGTCGTGCTGGGGATCGTTTCCCTGCGCGGGCCATCGACGTCCTACGAGATGAAGAAGCTCGCCGAGATGTCAATCAACTTCTTCTGGACGTTCCCGCACGCTCAGCTCTACCGGGAGCCGAAGCGGCTCGTGCGCCTTGGCATGCTCGAGGAGCAGCAGCAGGAGGGCGGCCGGCGGCGGCGCGTGTTCAGCATCACCGATCGCGGGCGCAAGGCACTCTCGGAGTGGCTTTCCGCTCCTGGCCCCTTCGACGTTCAGATCCACGACCTGGCCCTGCTGAAGCTCTTCTTTGGGCGGCTCGTGTCGACCGACGATCTCGTCGCGCTTGCACGCGAGCAAATCGAGGGGCACCGGCGGCAGAAGGAGAGCTACGAGGCGCTACTCGAGCGCTTCGAGGCAGTTGCAGAGCTCTCGCACCAGCTCGCTCCACTGCGAATCGGAGTGGCCTACGAGGAGGCGTACATTCAGTTTTGGGAGGCCGTCGCCGAGCGCCCGAGCGACCCGACGGGGCGCCGAAAGCGGCCTACGGGAAGGTGAACGTGCCCTCGAATATGTCGCTGTTGCCGAAGTTCGCCGGGCAGTCGACCTCGACATCCGGCGCAGCGGCCGTGGGGTCGTTGTCCACGAGCTTCTGCCGGTAGGTGTCGATGGCCGGGCAGTCGGCGGCGTTCCGCACGTCGTTCCAGACCGCGAAGCCCGTTCCGGGCGCGGCCGCAGCGTAGCTGTAGTCGCCGATGAACTCCGACGTCAGGTCGTTGGCGCTCGAGCCTCGAGCGTCACCGCTCGGCCCTCGCTCCACGGTGGTGAAGCTGCCGATGCTGCCGTCGGAGCCCACGCTCGCGTGCCGCACCACACCCTGCGCCATCCGCGCAGTCGCGGTGGTGGCCTGGAAGGGCTGCTCGAAGTTCGTGTAGGTGATCCACACGTCCTTGCCGTCGGGCCCGATCGCCACCGCCGGGAAGTCCGGGCGGTCGCTCGACGGTGACGCCGAGCCGGCGCTGTGGAACTTCGCGCCGCGGTCGGTTGAGTAGATCACCAGCGCCTTCTCGTTCGGGTCGCCGACGCTGGTGGGCGTCTTCCCGTCGGACCAGGTCATGACGATCTCGTCAGTGGCCGTGCTGCCGTCGGGCGCACCATTGGCGATGTCCACGCTGGGGAACGAGTCGGTGCGGGCACCGGCGTCGCCGTCGAAGCTCACGTCGGCCTGGATCGGATCGAAGATCCCGACCGGCGTGACCTGCGCGATCACACGCGGGCGCGTAAACGTCCTGCCGCCGTTGTCCGAGGTGGCCATCTCCATGTCCGCGCTGCGCGTATGGATGTCGGTGCCCGACCAGAACACGTAGACCCGGCCCTGCGAATCGGTCCGGACGGCGCAGCCCTGCCGCCCTCCGGTCTGCCCGTTGCTCGTGGACGGCGTGAGCTGCTTCGGACCGGAGAAGGTGTTCCCGCCATCCGTCGAGCGGTAGAAGACGATCGGCTCGGCAATGGCCTTCCCTTTCTCCTGGCTCCGGAACGCCGTGTTGCAGACATAGAGGTTGCCGAAGAACTTCGAGCTCGAGGCGTTGTCCGCCCAGATCGAGTCCTTGTCGGAGAACAGCGCGGCGTTCTGCCTGCTGACGATCACCGGACTCGACCAGGCCGAGTTCCCACCCGCGCCGGTGAGGTCATCCGTGTGGGAGACCGCGATGGCCTCGAAGCCCTTGAACGCCTGGTCGGTGCGGGTGGTCGCGAAGTTGGCGGTGAGGTTGCCGTAGTAGAGACGCGCGCCGTGCGCGTACGAGAAGCCGCCGCCGGGCAGCGGTTGCGGACCGAACGCGAGCGAGGGGTCGCCGTCCGACACGAGCCCCGCCTCGTAGTAGTTGGGAAGCGTGCCGATCGCCCCCACCTGGGGCTGACATTCGGCCGGTCCGAGGCAGCCGCGCGCGCTCCAGCCCGTGTACGTGGGCTGCGTCCAACTCGTGCCGCCGTCCCCCGAGAAGTAGATGCCGCTCGAGCCGACGCCCTGGGTGAACGGACATGTGGTCGGGTCACCCGCCGCGCAGGCCTCCATGTCCCTCTCCTCGTTGGCGCCCGCCGCGAGGACCTGAATGTTGTCCGGATCGACCGCAATCGCCGGCTCGTTCGACTTGTTCTGCGAGAACGGGCTCGCGGGGCTGCCGCTGCTCGGCACCTGCACGTCCGCACGTGCCGCGCCCACCGAGACGAGCCCGAAGACGAGGGCCAGCGCACCTACGAGGGCCAGCCTGCGCCCGCCCAGCGAAACGGCGTCCACCATGACGACGTACCTCCCGGAAAGATCGACTCACTCCCTGACGGCGGAAGATACGCCGATTCCGCGGGACTTCGAAATCACTTGGCGCCCCGCCGCTCTCCTCGTCAGCTCTTGTTCGCGCTCCAGGGGCCGCCGCCCTGGGGCGTGTGGTACGAGCCTGACATGGACTTGCCGGAGACCGAGCCGGAGTAGGTGATCGCCTCTGAGCCGACGGTGCCGAACTTGATCGAGCTGCCGCTCACGCTTCCGTTGATGTCCGAGGTACCGGGCGGGTTGGAGAGCTTGATCGTGCCGGCGAGCTTCGATCCCGATTGGGTCCACTTCAGCGTGAAGCTGCCGCTGAAGTTGCCGCCGTAGTGGCCGGACCAGGTGCCTGACAGGCCGCTGCTCGAGTGCTTGGCGGCGGGGGCCGGCGCGGCGGCTTTCACGGTGGTGGCCGGCGTGCTCGAGGGCGCCTTGCCTGCCGTGGTCTTGCTGCTGCCGCCGCCGCCACAGCCGGCTGCCGCCAGAGCCGCCACCGCCGAGATGGCAACGAGTGCCTTTGGACCTGCGAATTTCGATTCCATGCGCCCGACGCTACGGCGCATGGGCGGCGCCCGAAAGAGGGAAAACCCTTGAGAACAGAGGCTCAGCCCTACGTGTGCGAGGTAGTGTTGCCGCGTGTCCGTAGCCGGCCTTGTCGCGCGCGAGGCGGAGCTGGCGCTGGTCGAGGAGTTCCTCGAAGCGGCCGATGCCCGCTTCGCCGCGCTGGTCCTCGAAGGCGAGGCCGGAATCGGCAAGACGACACTGTGGCTCGAGGCATGCCGGCGGGCTGAGGAACGCGGCGCTCTCGTGCTCTCCTGCCGGCCGTCGGCCGCCGAGGCCAAGTTCTCGTTCGCCGGCGTGGCGGACCTCCTGTCCCCGCTGGACGCCGCCGCCTTCGAGCCGCTGTCCGCGCCACTGCGCAACGCTCTTGACGTCGCACTGCTGCGTGCCGAGCCGGGTGAGGCCACCCCGCTTCCCCGGGCCGTGGCGTCGGGGGTTCTGGCGCTCGTGCGGCGGCTCTCCGAGAGCGCTCCGCTGGTGCTGGCGGTGGACGACGCGCAGTGGCTCGATGCTCCGTCGCGCGGCGTGATCGAGTTCGCGGCGCGCCGGCTCGAGGACGAGCGTGTGGGGCTGATCTACTCGCTGCGCACACCGGCTTCCGGAGTGCCGATCGGAGGCGCCGTGGTCGAGGAGCGCCTGCGGCGCCTGAGCCTGGGCTCGCTGTCCCTCGCCGCGCTCGGCCGCATCCTCAAGGAGCGGCTCGGCCAGTCACCGCCACGGCCGGTGCTCGTCCGCATCAGCGAGGCGAGCGGCGGCAACCCCTTTTACGCGCTAGAGATCGCGCGCCTGATGATCGAGGCCGGCGGCTACGTGGCCGGCTCCGCCCTGCCCGTCCCCGACGACCTGAGGGCACCGACAGCCGCGCGCATTCGCCGGCTTCCGAGCGAGGCACGCGAGGCCCTGCTCCTGGCGGCGGTGCTGTCCGCTCCGGACAGCGAGTCGGTGGAGCTCGCCGCGCTCGCGCCGGCGGAGGAACAGGGGATGGTGCGGGTGGATGGCAGCGGGCGGATCGAATTCGCCCATCCGCTCTTCGCCTCCGCGGCGTACAGCTCCATCGCGACCTCGCGACGGCGCGCTCTCCACCGGCGCGCCGCGGAGTTGTGTTCGGATCCGGAGCAGCGCGCCAGGCACCTCGCACTTGGCTCCGAGGGGGCGGACCCCGCGGTGGCGCAAGGGCTCGACGAGGCGGCTGCACGGGCGGGTCTGCGCGGTGCACCCGATGCCGCCGCCGAGCTGGCCGAGCTTGCGGCTCAGCGCAGCGCCGCCGGCGACCCCGAGCGCGTGAGCCGGCTTCTTCGGGCCGCGCAACTCCACTTCGACGCCGGCGACCTCTCGCGAGCGGCCGTGCTCGTGCAGAAGGTGCTGGAGGGCTCGCCGCCCGACCGTGTACGCGCGCTCGCGCTGCAGCTGTCCGCTCAGCTTCACGGCCGCCGCAGCAACTTCACGGACGCCGTGGCGCTCGCCGGCGAGGCGCTCACCGCCGCCGGCAGCGATCACCTGCTCTGTGCGGCGATCGAGCTGGACCTGGCGTTCTGCTCCGCCAGCCTCGGCAGCTTCCCGGACGCCGCCGCGCACGCCCGGGCGGCTGTTGCGCGAGCGGAGGCAAGCGGAGAGCAGGGACTGCTGGCGGAGGCGCTTGCCGCGCTGACCATGACGGAGTTTCTCTGGGGGCGCGGCCTCGACCCGGAGCGCATGGCGCATGCTCTCGAGCTCGAGGATCCGCTCTGGCACGGCACGATCGTCACGCATCCCCGCTATATCCACGGGATCCTCCAGCTCTGGACCGGCGAGCTGTCCGGGGCGCTCGACACCCTCGGCGCGCTGCTCGACGAGGTGGTCGAGCGCGGGCAGGAGGGAGTGGTGCCGCTGCTCTTTCTGTACCTCGTGTGGGGATGCATCTGGCGCGGCGAGCTCGAGCGCGCCGGCGACCTGGCGGGGCAGGCACTCGAGGCTGCGGCGCTGCTCGAGGATCCCACCGCGAGGGCAATCGGCCTCGCCGCCGGGGCTCTCGTACATGCGCACAGCGGGCCGGCAGAGGCTGCGCGTGCGGAGGCCGGGGAGGCGCTCGCGATCTTCTCCGATCTGCAGTGGCGCTCCGGCGCGATCTGGCCGCTCTGGGCGCTCGGCCTCGTGGAGCTGTCGGAGGGTGACGCGGCGAGTGCCGAGGCTCATCTCGGCCCGCTCGCCGACCTGCTCGGCTCGATGGGCGCGGGCGATCCAGTGCTCGGTGTGTTTCTGCCCGATGCCATCGAGGCGCTGGCCGCGCTCGGCGAAACGGCTCGTGCGCGGGCCCACCTCGAGCCGTTCGAGCAGAAGGCGAGGGAG
Source organism: Thermoleophilaceae bacterium (assembly GCA_035273245.1). Lineage (GTDB taxonomy): Bacteria > Actinomycetota > Thermoleophilia > Solirubrobacterales > Thermoleophilaceae > JAICJR01. The sequence goes on along the minus strand of DATEPK010000299.1, from coordinate 1,225 downwards.
CTCCGGCGCGGCTGGGCGCTGGCCGCGGCGGCTCGCTGCGAGGGCGCGATCGCGGCGGCCGAGGGAAAGCACGACCCCGCGTTCGAAGCCTTCGAGCGCTCGAGCGCCGAGTACGAACGCCTGGGGATGCCCTTCGAGCGCGCGCGCACGCTGCTGCTCGAAGGCCAGGCGCGACGGCGCCTCAAGCAGCGCGGTCTCGCGCGGGCCGCGTTCGACGAGGCGTTCATCGCGTTCGACCGGCTCGGGGCGAAGCCGTGGGCCGACCGGACCCACGGCGAGCGAGCCCGGCTCGGAGGGCGGTCCGCCGCCGGCGACGGCCTGACGGAGACCGAGCGGCGGCTCGCAACGCTCGCCGCCACCGGGCTGACCAACCGCGAGGTGGCGGAGCGGGCGTTCGTATCGGTCAAGACGGTGGAGTCGAACCTCACGCGCGTGTACCGCAAGCTCGGGGTGCGCTCGCGGGTTGGCCTCGCGCGGGCGCTGGATGCCACCGATGGCACTGGCGAGCCGCGGGAAGCGTCCGCGCAAAGCTAGGGCTTTCCCTCTTTCGCCCTCCGCGCGGGCCCCGTACCGTCGGCGCGTGGCCCCGGGAAGACCGAGCGAGTTCGTGGTGGAGTGCTTCTGGCCCGGCGTGCACGACGCCGACCTGCGCGCGCTCGACCAGCGCGCCGAAGCGAGCGCGGCCCGCCTGGCGGAAGCGGGCCTCGCCGTCCGCTACCTCGGCTCGATGCTGATGCGCGAGGACGAGGTGGTGCTGTGCCTCTTCGAGGGCGATGCCGGCGCCGTGCGCCGAGCCGCCGAGCAGGCACAGATCGAGTTTGAGCGCATCCTCGAGGCCGCCCGTTCGCCGTGGGCGCTCGCGACCGATGCCTAGAGCGCGCTGCACCCTCAGCAGAGGAGCGAGACCAGCGCCCTCGCCGGGGGGCCGAGGTCGCCGCTCCGCCACAGCCATTCCAGGCGCGAGCGGAGCACCGGGCGGACAATTCGCAGCGCGTGCAGGTCGAGGCTGCGCGCCGCAACGATTGAGCTGGGCAGGACCGCGACGGCGAGTCCCTGCGCGGCGAGGTCGGCGACGATGCCCGGGTCGCCCGCCTCGAGTGCGATGCGCAGCTTTATTCCGCCCGCGTCGAGTGCGCTTCTGGTGCCGGTGCCATACGGCAGGGAGGCGATGGGGTGCTGCGCCAGCGTCCGCAGCGTGATCTCCCGGCGCCCCGCCAGCGGGTGA
>DATEPK010000298.1:0-8453 GCA_035273245.1 Thermoleophilaceae bacterium | reverse complement strand
TCGAGCCCGGCCGAGATCGAGTGTGCCTCGAGGATCTGGCCCTCCTCGTCCTGGAGCACCGCGGACATCGAGCCGTGCAACACGCCGCGCGCGTTGGTGGTGAGCGGCGCGCCGTGGCGGCCGGTGTCGATCCCCTCGCCTCCAGCCTCCACGCCGACGAGCTCCACGTCCGAGTCGTCCACGAACGCGACGAAGGTGCCGAGCGCGTTCGACCCTCCTCCCACGCACGCGATCACGCGGGCGGGCAGGCGGCCTGTGCGGTCGAGGAATTGCGCGCGCGCCTCGTCGCCGATCACGCGCTGGAGGTCGCGCACGAGGGCGGGGAACGGCGCGGGACCGACCACCGAACCGATCACGTAGTGCGTACCTTCGACATTCGCCACCCAGTCGCGGATCGCCTCGCTCACCGCCTCCTTGAGCGTTCGGGCGCCCGATTCCACCGGTTTGACGGTTGCGCCCAGCAGTCCCATGCGCTCCACGTTCGGCTTCTGCCTGCGCATGTCCTCGGTGCCCATGTAGACCACGCACTCCACGTCGAGCAGCGCGCACGCGGTGGCGGTGGCCACGCCGTGCTGGCCGGCGCCCGTCTCGGCGATGATGCGCGTCTTGCCCATGCGCTTTGCCAGCAGCACCTGGCCGAGCGCGTTGTTGATCTTGTGCGCGCCGGTGTGGAGAAGGTCCTCGCGCTTCAGGTAGATGTCGCGGCCCGCGGCCTCTGAGAGCCGCGTGGCGTGGTACAGCGGAGTCGGGCGGCCGACGTAGTCGCGCAGGAGGCCGGACAGCTCGAGCTGGAAGGCGGGATCGTCGCGCGCTTCGAGCCACGCGTTTTCGAGCTCGTCGAGTGCCGGGATCAGCGTCTCCGGCACGTAGCGGCCGCCGTACGGCCCAAAGCGCTGCGGGATCGATGTCACGCCACAACCGCCGTATCGGCTTGCGCCACCGCACGGAAGAAGGCGTCGACCTTCGCCGGGTCCTTGCGCCCGGGTGCCGCCTCGGTCCCGCTGGCGGTGTCCACCGCAAACGGCCGGGTTGCTTCGATTGCCGCGCCCACGTTGTCGGGCGTCAGGCCGCCCGAGAGGACGACGGGGGCGTGCCCGCCGTGAGACTTCACGAGGTCCCACTGGAAGGTCTCGCCCGTGCCGCCGACATGTCCCGCCCTGTAGGTGTCGAGCAGGTGGTAGTCGGTCTCGAACGAGGCGAGCGCGCGGATGCTGCCGGCGTCCTTCACTCGCACGGCCTTCATCACCTTGCAGCCCGTACGGCGGGCGGCCTCGCGGCAGAACGCGGGCCCCTCGTCACCGTGCAGCTGGAGGATCGCGAGCGAGCAGCGGTCGGCCACGTAGGCGATCTCGTCGAGCGTTGCGTTCACGAACACGCCCACGGGCTCGACCTTTCGGCGCAGCTCGGCGGAGATCTCCTCGGCGGCGTCGAGCTCGCAGCGCCGCACGCTCCCCTCCCAGAAGATCATCCCGATCGCCCAGGCGCCGAGCTCGGCCGCCTGGCGGGCGTCATCCAGATTCGTGATGCCGCAGATCTTGACCTTGGTGGCCACGATCGAATACTGGCACGGCGCGGCCACCGCCCTGTGGCCTGTGGCCTAAGGGAACGGGAAGCCCGGAAGCTGCTGCCCGCCGCCGCCACCCGGTTGCTGCTGCTGTTGCGGCTGTGCGTTCGCGCCCGCCGGGCGGTTGCCCAGCGTGACGGTGACCGTCTTCAGCTTGCCGTCGCGGTAGAACTGCACCTGCACCTTGTCGCCGGGCTTGTGGCCGGACACGACGGCCGCCACGTCGTCCGGCTTCGCGATCTGCTTGCCGTCGACCTTGACGATCAGGTCGCCGCCGATCACGAGGCCCGTGCTCGTCTGCGTGTTGCCCGCGCGGAGGCCCGCCTTAGCGGCCGGGCTGCCCGGCATCACCTGCTGCACGAGCGCGCCCTTGTCGCTCGGCAGATTCAGGTCGCGCGCGTCCTGGGGCGAGAGCTGCGCCGTGGACACGCCGAGGTAGGCGTGCAGCACCTTCCCGTTCTTCTCGAGCTGCGGGATGGCCGCCTTCACGGTGTTGATCGGGATGGCGAAGCCGATGCCGACGTTGCCGTCGCCGTTCCCGCCTGTGGCGATCTGCGAGTTGATGCCGATCACCTGCCCCTTGGCGTTGATCAACGGCCCGCCGGAGTTGCCGGGGTTGATGGCGGCGTCGGTCTGGATCACGTTGTCGATCGTGAAGTTGTTGGGCGCGTCGATCTGGCGCTGGAGCGCGGACACGATGCCGCTCGTGACGGTGCGGTCGAAGCCGAACGGGTTGCCGATCGCCACCGCCGGGTCACCCACGCGCACCTTGCTCGAGTCGCCGAGCGTGAGTGGATGGAGCTTCGTGGCGCTCGGGTTGATGCGGAGCAGCGCCAGGTCCGTGGACACGTCCTTGCCCACGAGCGTGGCCTTGATCTCCGGTCCGTTGCCGAGCCGCACGGTGATGTCGCTCGCGCCGTTCACCACGTGCGAGTTGGTGATGATGTCGCCCTTCTTGTCGATCACGAAGCCGGAGCCCGTGGACACTCCCTGCTGGACGCTCGGGAAGCCAAAGGGCGAGGCCACCTGCTGGGTGATCTTCGCCTGGACGAACGCCACGCCCGGACCGTCGCGGTTGTAGATCTCCTCGACGGTGAGGCCGGAGTTCGGAGAGTCGGTGGCGTTCGAGCTCGGCACCGCGAGCGGCGACTGGCGCACGATCGTCTTCGTGCTGCCACCCGAGTTGATCACGCCGGTGGCGATCAGCACCGCGCCGATCACCAGCACCACAATGCCGCCGAGCAGTCCGGAGAGGAAGTTCGTCCTGTTAGCCGTCATCGAGACGGTTCTAGGAAATTCCCCTTAAACGAGCCTAAAAATGGAGCGGCGGGACCGTCCGCAGCGCCCGCAGCGCGCCGAAGGGGCGCCTGGCCCGTGCCAAAGCTCGCCTCAGAGCGCGGCGCTCGTGCGAGCCCGGCAGCGCGGCGCCGGGAAGTCCGTAGCGGTAGTCGCGGAGCAGCGCGGCGTAGCGCGCCGCTTCCGGACCGGCGCGGCGCGTGAGCAGGCGCTCGGCGGCCGCGAGCGTGAGGCCGCGGTCTGTCTGCGCCCCCATCGCCACGAGCGCGGCGCGCAGCTCCTCGACGGCGAGCTCGTCCGGGGCGAGCGCCCGCCGCCGCGCCAGCGCCCGTCGGACGCGCCAGGCGGCGAGGCCGAGCACGAGGATCGCGGCGAGAGCGGCGGGGAGCATCCACCACGAGAGCGTGGAGCCGCTCGACTTGACGGCTGTGCCGGTAACCGTGCCCGCCGTGTCCCCCAGGCCCTTCGGCCCCGGAAGCTGGGTGACCTTACGCGGGTCTGTGGCGCTTGCCGCGCTTCCGTCGGCGATCTGCGACGAGGCGGGTGACAGGGCCGGCGTGGGGTCGAACGTGACCCAGCCGATGCCCGTGAAGTACACCTCCACCCAGGAGTGCGCGTCGAAGTCGCGCACGCGGTAGACACCCGGCGAGTCCGTCTGCGGCTCCCCGGGCGCGAACCCGGTGGCCACGCGGGCCGGGATCCCGTCCATCCGGAGCATCATCGCCATCGCTCCCGAGAACTGCTGGCAGTAGCCGCGGTGGTCGCGGAACAGGAACGCCTCGAGCGGGTACTTGCGCACCGGAGGCCGCTCGTCGTAGGAGAAGCGGTTGCTGTCCAGGTAGCTCTGGATCCTGCGCACCACCTCGTACGAGCTCGACACGCCCGTGGCCAGGTGCTGGGCGAGCCGGTACATCCGAGCGTACGGCGACTGCCGGGCGATGCGCGGCGCCACAGGATCGCCTGCGTCGCTGCTGCTGCCCCACAGACCCGGGTCGAAGCGCACGAGCTGCGTGGTGCCCGAGCCGCCCGGCACCTTCATGGGGAGCACGAGCTTTGTGTAGATGCCGAAGTAACCCTCGTAGGAGTTGAGGCCGCTCACACGCAGCTGCGCGCGCGTGGGCTCCGGCACGTACGTGTTCACCGTGTAGTTCTCGCCGTCCCGGAGCGGGTGGTCGAACGCCGTCACCGTTCCGTCGCCGGACAGATCGGTGTCGCCCACGGACGTGCTGATGGACTGCGGCGTTCCCGCGCCGATCACCTGGTTGCCGCGCAGACCGGCCACGGTCACCTTCACCTGCTGGAACCACTTGTGGTTCGGCGAGGGCGGTAGCTCCGAGGCCGCTCCCACGCTCGTGTTCGCGCTCGTGCGCAGCCAGTCGGTGCCGTTGAAGTCGTTGAGCGTCTCCGCCTTCCAGTAGTAGGGCCGGTTCGCCTGCATGTAGAGGAGCGTGGTGCCGCGCCGCGGCCAGTTGATCGGCCCATAGCTGTGGTTCCAGCGGTAGGTCACGCCCGCGGTGTCCCCGAGCAGGCGCCAGTTGCGGTAGTTGAGCCAGCCGGTGCTCGAGTCGAGCGTGGCGGCCACCGGCATCGCGATGAGCGCGACTGCGAGCACGCCGAAGCTGGCCGCGCCGAGATCGTGCGCCTTGAGCCGCGGAAGCCAGAGCCACGCCGCGATCAGCAGCAGGAGCACGAACCCTCGCCCCACCTGGCCCTTGGGAGAGCGCTCCGCCAGCGCCATTCCGTAGAACACGATCAGGATCACGAGCGCGAGCCCGCGCGGCAGCCGGCCGGATCCCTTCACCGGCCAGAAAGCGAGCGCGGTGGCGGGCACGAGGAACGCCGGAGCCGCGAGCAGGAGCGTGAGCCTCGCCCACGAGTCGTCGCCCGTGTACGGGTAGGTGGCGGCCTGCACCACGCGCAGCCCGTGGCCGAGGTGGCTGCCGAACGCGCCCCAGTGGCGCGGCTTGAGGTAATGCGCGGGAAGCCCGGTGGCGAGCAGGCCGAGCACGACGAGCGCGAGGACGATCGCCACCCTGAGCGCCCGCGCGACGGGGAGCGGCAGCCGCGATGAGCCGGTGAGGGCGAGGGCAAGTCCTCCCGCTGCGCACACGAGCAGCAGCTCGAGCGCCCGGCCGCCCGGCGGGTGGAGCACCACGCCGAACCAGTGCAGAAGCGCGAACGCGGCGAGCGCGACGAACGTGAGAAGACGCAGCGTGAGCTCCTTCTGCTCCTCGCTCAGCATCGGTTTCGCGTTTGCGGGCGCACCCGGCCGCACCGGCGTCTCGAGCCGTGCCGCGAAACCGGTCACGCCGCGCGCCTCTCGCGAACCGACCCGAGGCGGTAGCCCGCGCAACCCGCGACGGTGAACGCCGCGGCGCGTCCGCTCACCGGTTCGGGCGTGACGAAGTACGAGCCGGCGTTGCGCTTCACGCTCGGCGGCAGGCTGCTGCCGCCCGCGCTCACCCAGTAGAGCGCGGCGCTGCGCTCGAGCCGGCGCGAGCCTGGTGCGCCCGCGGATGCCTCGAGCAGCGCGAGGCGGACGTGGATCGCGGGCCAGCCGCGCAGCTCGGCATCGATGTCGACCGGCCGGCGCTGCCCGGGCAGGAGCAGCGAGCAGCCGTGCGCTCGCCGGGCGAGATGGACGACCAGCGAGGCGGTGGCGCGGACTGCGCGGTCGAGCGCCTCCGGGGTGGGCGGGTTGCTCGGGTCGAGCACCACGAGCGGCCGCGCGTCCGACTCGGCCACGAGGCGCCGCTCCATCATCACGCGCGTGCGCGCGACCGTGGGCCAGTGGATGCGTGATGCCGGCGCGCCTGCCCGGTATGGCCGCAGCGAATGGAGCTCGAGCTCGGCCGCGGCCTCGGTGAGCGCGCCGCTCACGGGTTCCATCCCTGCGAGGCCGGATGCGGCGCCCACCATCACGGGCTCTATCCGCGGCAGGATGAGCACCTCGGTGGAGTCGCTCTCGATCTCCCGGACGGCGAGCGAGAGCGAGTCGCGGATCACGAGCCGCGCGGGCTCGATCTTGCGCCGCCCGCGGCGCGAGAAGCGCACGTTCACGCGCACCTGCCGCGCGCGCTGCTCACGCGCGGAAAGCGGCCGGCCCAGCAGCGGCTCGATGAGCTGCGCCGTGGGGGCGGGCAAGGCGCCCTGCTTCACGCGCAGCTTCACGGGATACGGCTCCTCCTCCTGAACCGTCGGCGGCCCGGTCTCGCGCAGGATCTCGGCGCCGTACGCGGCGAGCCAGACCCACGCCGCGGCGCCGAGCCCGATGATGATCATCCCGGCGCCCGGGACGTAGAGGGACGGCAGGTCGAACGCGCCGCCGCCGATGCACAGAAGCACCCCGAAGCAGGCCGCCCGGAGTGCTCTGCTCATAGCGCCGGGACCCGCTCCAGTGCGTCGCGCACGATGTCCGCGCGCTCGACGCCCACGGCGTCGGGGGCGAGCAGGAGGCGGTGAGTGAGCACCGGCTCGGCGAGCGCCTGCACGTCGTCGGGCAGCGCGTGGTCGCGCGCGTCGAGCGCCGCCAGCGCCTTTGCAGCCTTGAGCAGCATCAGGCCGGCGCGCGGGCTTGCGCCGAGCTCCGTGCGCCCGTCCGCGCGCGTGCGCTCGAGCACGGCCACCACGTAACGGCGGAGCGCCTCGCTCGCGTGCACGTTCGCGACGGCTTGCTGCGCCGCCAGCATCTCGCTCACCTCGGTGACAGGCTCGAGGTCCATCACGCGGTCGCGTGCGGCATGCTCGGCCAGCATCTCCGCCTCGTCAGACGCGGACGGGTAGCCGAGGCTGAGCAGCACCATGAAGCGGTCGAGCTGCGCCTCGGGCAGCGGGAATGTGCCCTCGTACTCGATCGGGTTCTGCGTGGCGATCACCATGAACGGCCGGGCGAGCTCATGGGTGGTCACGTCGACCGTCACGTGCCGCTCCTGCATGCACTCGAGCAGGCCCGACTGCGTCTTCGGCGATGCGCGGTTGACCTCGTCCACGAGCACGACGTTCGCGAAGATCGGGCCCGGCCGGAACTCGAAGCGGTTCTCGCGCTGGTTGTAGACGTTCGTGCCCACGACGTCGCCCGGCAGCATGTCGGCGGTGCACTGAAGACGCGCGTACTCCGCGTCGATCGAGCGGGCGAGCGCTCGCGCCAGCGCGGTCTTTCCAACCCCCGGGTAGTCCTCGATCAGCACGTGGCCCTCGGCGAGCAGCGCCACGATCACGTTGCGCACCGAGCCCTCCGGCGCCTTCACCGCCCGCCCGATGTTCTCGGCAAGCCGAGAGCCGAGTGAAGCAACAGCTGCGGGGTCGAAGCCGGATGCCACTTACGTATGAATCATAAGCAGCGGCGCAAAGTGGCTCGCCGGTATCTACTCAACCAATGTGTCTTCGCCGCCGCACAGTTCCCTGGTGGCGAATTCAGGATTGGCTGCGCGCATGAGGGTCTCCCCCACGAGCACCGCGTCGACGCCGACTCCCTCGAGCTCCTCGATCTGCTGGCGGTTGACGATGCCTGACTCGGACACCACGGTCTTGCCGGCCGGCACGTCCGCGAGCAGGTCGAAGGTGTGGCCGAGGTCAACCGTGAAGTCCTCGAGGTTGCGGTTGTTGATCCCGATCACGTCGACGTCGATCTCGAGCGCCACCTCGAGCTCCTCCTCGCTGTGGATCTCAACGAGGGCGTCGAGGTCGAGCGCGCGCGTCTCCTCGTAGAGGCGTGCGAGGTCGTCGCCGTCGAGCGATCCGACCACGAGCAGCACGGCGTCGGCACCAGCCGCCCGCGCCTCGTACAGCTGGTAGGGATCGACGGTGAAGTCCTTGCGCAGGATCGGCAGCGAGGTGGCCGCGCGCGCCTCGCGAAGGTCGGCGAGCGAGCCGCCGAAGTGGTCCTCCTCGGTGAGCACTGACAGCGCCGCGGCGCCGCCGCGCTCGTAGGCCTGCACCACCTCGGTCACGGACGCGCCCTCTCGGATCACACCCGCAGAGGGAGAACGGCGCTTGTACTCGGCCACGAGCGAGGTGCCGGGGTGCGCGAGCGCCTCACGGAAGGGCCGACCCTCGCCGCGGGCCGCCACCTCGCGCTCGAGCTCGGCAAGCGGCCGCTCGCTCTTGCGGCGCGCAACGCCCTCGCGGGTCGCGCTGATCAGCTGTTCGAGCCGCACTGCCATCAGGCCGTCGCGAGCTCCTTGCTCCGCTTCACGTAGCGCTCGAGCACGTCGTTCGCGGCGCCCGAATCGATCGCCTGGGCCGCGCAGGTCACGCCGTCGGCGATCGAGCCGGCCTTGCCGCCGACATAGATCGCGGCGCCGGCGTTCAGCAGCGTGAGCGAGCGCTCTGGGCCCTTGTCCCCGCGCAGCACTGCGCGCGCGATTTCGGCGCTTCGTTCGGGCGTGCCGGAGCGGAGAAGCTCGAACGGCACGGGCTCGATGCCGAGGTCCTGCGGGCTCACGCTGAAGCTCGCGACCTCTCCCTCCCCGACCTCCACTATCCGGGTCTCCGCGGAAGCGCTGATCTCGTCAAGCCCATCCGTGCTCGACACTACCAATCCGCTCCGGCACCCGAGGGCAGACAGCGCCTCCGCCACTGGCTCCAGCTTGCT
>DATEPK010000297.1:0-15128 GCA_035273245.1 Thermoleophilaceae bacterium | reverse complement strand
GACCCGCCGCTCTCGAAGCTCGGCGGCAAGCAGTGGGAGCAGATGAAGCTGCGCGCCCGGCGCGCGGCCCAGGCGCTCGCCGGCGAGCTGATCAACCTCTACGCCGAGCGCCGGCGCCGCGCGGGCGTCGCGTTCCCGCCCGATGGCGAGTGGCAGATCGACTTTGAGCAGGCCTTCCCCTACCAGGAGACGCCCGACCAGCTCGACGCGATCGAGGCCGTGAAGGCGGACATGGAGGAGGCGCGCCCGATGGACCGCCTCATCTGCGGCGACGTGGGCTACGGCAAGACCGAGGTCGCCCTGCGCGCGGCGTTCAAGGCGGCCGCCGACGGCAAGCAGGTGCTCTTCCTCGTGCCCACCACGGTGCTCGCCCAGCAGCACTACGGCACCTTCACCGAGCGCCTGCGCGACTTCCCTTTCAAGATCGAGATGGCGTCCCGCTTTCGCTCGAACAAGGAGGTGAAGGAGGCGCTCCAGGCGTTCGGCGAGGGGAAGGTCGACATCCTCATCGGCACCCACCGCGTGCTCTCTCGCGACGTGCGCCCCAAGGAGCTCGGCCTGCTGATCGTGGACGAGGAGCAGCGCTTCGGCGTGAAGCAGAAGGAGCTGCTCCGCCAGCTCAAGCTGCGCGTGGACGTCCTCTCCCTGTCGGCCACGCCGATTCCGCGCACGCTGCAGATGTCGCTCGCCGGGCTGCGCGACATCTCCGTGATCGAGACACCGCCGGAGGGGCGCCGCCCCGTCCGCACCTACGTGGGCGAGTACGACGAGGAGCTCGTCAAGCAGGCGATCGAAAGAGAGCTGGTCCGCGGCGGGCAGACGTTCTTCCTGCACAACCGCGTCGACACGATCGACGAGACCGCCGAGCGCATCCGCGCGATCTGCCCCAAGGCGCGCGTGGCCGTGGCGCACGGGCAGATGGACGAGAAGCAGCTCGAGGCCGTGATGCTCGAGTTCCTGCGCGGCGGCGCCGACGTGCTCGTCTGCACCACGATCGTGGAGGCGGGACTCGACATCCCCACCGCCAACACCCTCATCGTCGAGCGCGCCGACGTGCTCGGCCTCGCCCAGCTCTACCAGATCCGCGGCCGCGTGGGCCGCTCCCGCGAGCGCGCCTACGCCTATCTCTTCTACCCCTCGCACGCCGCGCTCACCGAGGAGGCTCAGAAGCGGCTCTCCACGCTGTCCGACTACACGGAGCTCGGCTCGGGCTTCAAGATCGCGATGCGCGACCTCGAGATTCGCGGCGCCGGCAACCTGCTCGGCGAGGAGCAGTCCGGTCACGTGGCGGCGGTGGGCTTCGAGCTGTACGTCGCCATGCTCGACGAGGCGGTTGCCGCGCTCTCCGGCACGAGCGCGGACGAGGCGCCGGAGCCCGTGCGGCTCGACATCCCAGTCGACGCCTACGTGCCGGGCGAGTACGTGCCGTACGAGGCGGCGAAGATCGAAATCCACCGCCGCGTGGCGGGCGCGAAGGAGATCGCCGATCTCATCGTGCTCCGCGAGGAGCTCGAGGATCGCTTCGGCCCAGTGCCGCCGCCGCTCGACAATCTCATACGGCTGCAGGATGCGCGCATCAAGCTCGGCCGCGCCGGCGCGAAGGACGTGGGCTTCCGCTCGGGCCAGCTCACCGTGTCGCCGATCGAGCTGAACTCGACCGGCAGCAAAGCGCTTCGTGCAGCGCTTCCCGGAGCGATCTACGAGTCGGGCCGCAGCACGGTGAAGGTGCGCGTGCCAGACGATCCCGCCGCACGCTTCCCCGCGGTCGTCGCCGCGGCTGAGGCGATCCTAAGCATCGCCACAGAGGAAAACGTCCGCTAGTATCGATTCCCTGCGCGCAAGGCCCGGGACGCTTGCGGCATCCCCGCGCGCAACCGCTGAGTCACCGACACCTCCTTTACTGAATGACAAAGAAGCTGCTCTCCGTCCTTGCCCTGCCCACCATTGCCGCCGCGCTGCTGGTCGCCGGCTGCGGGAGCGGGGTGCCCTCCAACTCGGTCGCCACAGTTGACGGCACGCCGATCAAGAAGACCGACTTCAATCACTGGCTCGCCGTCGCGGCGCGGCAGTCCGTCCCGCCGGGCAGCACCGCCAAGCCCGCGATCCCGGACCCGCCGAACTACACGAACTGCGTGGCCACGCTGCAGAAGCAGCCAGTGCCCAAGGGACAGAACAAGCCGTCGGCCGCTGCCCTCAAGGCTCAGTGCGAGCAGCAGTACAACGGGCTCAAGACTCAGGTGATGGAGTTCCTGATCCAGTCCCAGTGGCTGCTCAAGGAGGCGGACGCGCGAAACCTCACCGCCAAGCCCGCTCAGGTCCAGCAGCAGCTGAACGACCAGATCAAGCAGTCGTTCCCCAAGCGCGCGGACTTCAACAAGTTCCTCAAGACCTCGGGCATGACCATGAACGACCTGCTCTTCCGCGTGAAGGTCGACGTGCTCACGCAGCAGGTCCGCCAGAAGGTCGTGGCCGGGCAGGACAAGGTCTCGGACGCCGCGGTCGCCGCCTACTACAACAAGAACAAGGCGCGCTTCGCGCAGCCCGAGCGGCGCGATCTCCTCGTTGTGCTCACCAAGACGCAGGCGAAGGCGAACCAGGCCAAGGCCGCGATTCAGAGCGGCCAGTCGTGGGCGTCGGTCGCGAAGAAGTTCTCGATCGACCAGGCCTCGAAGTCGCAGGGCGGCAAGCTGCCCGGCGTGGCCAAGGGTCAGCAGGAGAAGTCGTTCGACACGGCCATCTTCTCCGCGAAGAAGAACCAGCTCGAGGGCCCGGTGAAGACGCAGTTCGGCTACTACGTCTTCAAGGTCACGAAGGTCACGCCCGCCTCTCAGCAGACCGAGAAGCAGGCACATGACACGATCGTGAACCTGCTGCGCTCGCAGCAGGAGCAGACGGCGATCAACAACTTCGTCAAGGACTACCAGAAGAAGTACAAGTCGAAGACGAACTGCGCCAAGGGCTACGTGATCGACAGCTGCAAGAACGCTCCGAAGCCGAAGAAGGGCTCCACCGGCGCAACCGGCGCTCAGGGCACGACGGGTGGATAGGGGCGAGCCAGCAGCTTCGCTGGTCGCCCTCGATGAGATAACGCGCCGGCTGCGGCGCGAGTGCCCCTGGGACAGGGAGCAGGACGAGCGCTCGATCGTGCCGCACACGGTCGAGGAGGCGTACGAGCTCGCGGACGCGGCCCACTCGGGCGACGACGCGAAGATGCTCGACGAGCTGGGCGACGTCCTGTTCCAGGTCTACTTCCTGTCGCTGCTGCTCGAGGAGCGCGGCGCCGGCGATCTTGCGGCCGTGGCTGAGCACTGCCGCCAGAAGCTGATCCGGCGGCACCCGCACGTGTTCGGCGACACCGAGGCGCACGACGCCGCCACCGTGCTTCGCAATTGGGACGAGATCAAACGCAGCGAGCCGGGACGCGGCGGCGAGGAGATCTTCCACGACGTGCCCGAGAACCTGCCGTCACTGCTCTATGCCCGCAAGTTGCTGCGCCGAGCGGGATCGCGCGGTTACGAGCACCCCGAGCCAGATAGGCTCCGGGACCTTCTCGACGCCGAGAGTTTCGAGGCGATCGGGGACCTTCTTTTCGAATGCGTGGCGCTCGCGCGCAAGGCCGGGGTGGATCCCGAGCTCGCGCTGCGCGCTGCCGCGGACAGATTCAGGAGTGCCATAGATGAGTGAGATTCAGCAGGTACATGCGCGGCAGGTGCTCGACAGCCGTGGCAATCCCACCGTCGAGGTGGAGGTGGCGCTGAAGTCCGGCGGCTCGGGCCGCGCGATCGTGCCCTCCGGCGCCTCCACGGGCGAGTTCGAGGCCGTGGAGCTGCGCGACGGCGGCGACGCCTTCGGCGGCAAGGGCGTGACCCGCGCGGTGGAGAACGTGCGCGGCGAGATCGCCTCAGCTGTGAGCGGGCTGGACGCCGCCGACCAGGCTGCGCTCGACCGCGCGATGATCGACCTCGACGGAACCGACAACAAGGGCCGCCTCGGAGCGAACGCGATCCTCGGCGTGTCGCTTGCCGCCGCGAAGGCGATGGCCGTGGAGGAGGGCATGCCGCTATGGCGCTACCTGGGCGGCGAGGCGGCTCACGTTCTGCCCGTCCCGATGATGAACGTGCTGAACGGCGGCGCGCACGCGGACAACAAGGTCGACTTCCAGGAGTTCATGGTCGTGCCCTGCGGCTTCGACAGCTTCTCGCGCGCCTTGCAGGCCGGCGCCGAGGTGTTCCAGGCGCTCAAGAAGACGCTGCACGAGCGCGGCTTCGGCACCACCGTCGGCGACGAGGGCGGCTTCGCGCCCGACCTCGAGTCGAACGAGCAGGCGCTCGAGTTCCTCGTCGCCGGGATCGAGGCCGCCGGCTACAAGCCGGGCGACGACGTGGCGATCGCCTTGGACCCCGCCACGAGCGAGATCTTCTCGAGCGGCTCTTACGAGCTCGAGCACGAGGGCCGCTCGCTGTCCTCCGCCGAGCTCGCCGACTACTGGGCCGACCTCGCCTCCCGCTACCCCATCCTCTCGATCGAGGACGGCATGGACGAGGAGGACTGGGACGGCTGGAAGGTGCTCACCGACCGGCTCGGCGAGCGCGTGCAGCTCGTGGGCGACGACCTCTTCGTCACGAACACTGAGCGACTCAAGCGCGGTATCGACGCCGGCGTGGCCAACTCGATCCTCGTAAAGGTCAACCAGATCGGCACCCTCACCGAGACGCTCGACGCGATCTCCATGGCCCGCGACGCCGGCTACACGGCCGTGATGTCACACCGCTCAGGCGAGACCGAGGACGTGACGATCGCGGACCTCGCCGTTGCCACGGGCTGTGGCCAGATCAAGACGGGCGCCCCATCCCGGACTGACCGCGTGGCGAAGTACAACCAGCTGCTCCGCATCGAGGAGGCACTCGGCGCCGACGCCGAGTACCCCGGCCGCTCCGTGTTCCGCAGCTAACCGACCGGTCCGCACTTCGAGCGCCCGAGCGCCTCGGCGAATACGGGCTCTTCGGTCACCCTGCCGATTCGTCAACAAATTTGACCCCCCGTCAAAAAAGTTGTTCCCCCGTCAAATTTGTTGTCAACGAATTTGATTCGGGGGCAATTTCGTTGCCGGCGAGACAATCTTGTTGCCGAATCGGCGGGGCGACGTAAAGAGGGCTGGGGGTCAATCCGTTTGAGCCCGTGCAAATTGTCTGTCTGCGTCGGCGGCACCAGAAGGACAGTTGCGCCCGGGCGCGAAGGGCGCTCCAGATGGACCAGGCAATCTCAGCGAGCGCTCAGCGGGCGGCGGCTCGGCGGCGGCAGAAGGCGGCGAGGGGTGGCGCGCGGCCGCGCAAGCGCGCAGGCGGCCCCTCCGGCATCCGCTGGGACCGCGTGGCGCGCACGGCGCTCCTGGCGACCCTCGGCGTCGTACTGCTTCTCTACATCTCGCCGCTCCACCGCTGGCTCACCCAGCGCAGCCTGGCTGCCCAGGAGACCCAGCAGCTCCATCAGGCCCAGCAGGAGAACAAGCAGCTGCGGTCACACATCGCCAGGCTCCACGACCCCACCGCCCTCGAGGCCGAGGCGCGCAAGCTCGGCATGGTGCGGCGAGGGGAGCGCGAGTACGTGGTGCAGGACCTGCCGCGCCGCTGACAGCGTCGATCAAAGCTGGGCGAAGCCGGCGGCAGCGGCTAACGTCGGTCGCCTCATGTCGTATGCGGTAGAGAACGCGCTGTTCCAGTGGGAGGACGGTGAGCGGCGGCTGCGGGAGGCCTCTGAGCCCGCGCGCGGCCAGCTCGAGCATGCCGTATGGGTGGTGCTCGACGAGCTTCGCAGGCGGCTTGGCTCGGCTTTCAGCGTGGAGGAGCTGGCCGATCTGTACTCGCGCGACCTCGACTGGGCGTCGGACCTGGCTCAGGCCCAGGGCTCTGGCACGGACGCGTCCTGGGTCGTCGACGCCGCCTTCAACCGCTACGCCCGCGAGGCGACCAACTATGCGGGCGGCCGCACCCGCTTCAACCCCGGCCGCGCGAACGTGCCGGGAAACGGCTAGGCCGACCTACTCGTCGTCCGACTCGCCGTCGCCGTCGCCGTCGTCTTCTCCGGCCTCCTCGCCGGCACGACGGATGACGATGCGATCGGGCTCCACGGTGATGGTCACCGGCCGGTGGCCCGCCCAGTGCTCGGCATATACGGCGTTGTCCTGAATCGCCGGGTCGAGCCACAGGCCGTAGCCCTCGTCGCCGTGATCGAAGGTGCCCTCGAGGTCGCGCGTGCGTGAGCGCCCGCCGCCGCGCCGGCCGCGTCCACCGCGCCTGCCGCGCCGCCGCCGGGGCTTGCCCTCCGTCCGCTCCCCGTCGCCCGCGTCCTCGTCTTCCTCATCCTCGTCCTCGTCCGGCTCGGCCTCCAGCTCGGCCGCCACGAGGGCGTCATCCTCTGCGCGGAGGTCCAGTTCCTCGTCGGGCCCCGCGCCGAAGTCGCCGTCGCCGCCGGAGGGGACGAGCTCGTGCTCGCGCTTGAACGCGTCGATATCCCGGACGCTCACGTCGAGCTGGTGGGCGATCCAGGCGTTGGTGCGGCCCTCGCGTACCCAGCTCCGAATCTGGTTCAGCTGCGATTTGAGTGATCTGCGTGCCAAGGAGCGGGGGAGACTACCAACCCAATCTGGCTGGGATCTTGCTTACACTGCCCATGTCACCACGGAATGCCCCGTCCGGCCCGCTTGGCAATAGTGCGCCAAGTTGGGGACGGGGGTCTATACACTGAGCCACGGAGGCGCTCATGCAGGTGGGCCGCAAACCCGGGCAGGGAGGCAGACGATGCTGGTTCTGACTAGGAAGTCCAACCAGAGCATCATGATTGGCGATGAGATCGAGGTGTCGGTCCTGGCGATCATGGGCGAGAAGGTGCGAATCGGCATCGAGGCGCCGCGCAAGGTGCCGGTGTTCCGCAAAGAGGTGTACCTCGAGATCCAGCTGGAGCGCTCAGACGGCTCTGAACGCGAAGAAGTCACTGAGGCTCTCGAGCGCCTGAAGGCGAAGAAGACCTAATCAGCCGCTAGCTGCCCATCAGCAGCGAGAGCGTCTGGAACATCGCCCACGTGACCACCACGGTCGTGGTGATGATCACGGCGACCAGCACGGCGAAGTTCATGTTGCCGCGCTTCTCCACACGCTGTGCCCGGCGCATGCGCGAACGCTGAGCTGCCTCCTTGCGGAGGCGCTCCCGGCGAAGCCGTTCCTCGGTCGTCTCCTCGTGGAAGGCGGCCTCGAATTCGGCCAGCGACTGTCGCATGCGCAGAGCCATGGACCGCGAAGGCTACAGCACTTATCAGGCTGTGGCCTTGGCTTCGGACTCTTCGTAGACCTTGACGAAGCGGAGGTAGTTCTCGCCGATCTGGCGAGCCGCGTCCTCGCGCTCGAGTGAGCCGTCGAGAAAGCCCTTGAGCGCGTCGCCCCAGATCGAGCGGCCGATCGCGAAGCCCACGAATCCCTCAACCGGGGCAGCCTGGGTGAGCCAGTGGTCCACCTTCTCGTCCGAGGCGCCCCGGCCGAGCAGCACGCATACGACTCCGTCGCGGCCGCCCGCGCGAGTCTGCTGAGCGAGCATCTCCGCATCTGAGCGCTCGTCCACGCCCTCGATCTTCCAGATGTCCACCTCGATGCCCGCGTTCTGGATGTCCTCGATGGCGCGGCGCATGAGCTCGGGGCGCAGCTCGGCGTCGTAGCGGTCGCTGTCCCCGTCGACCTGCGAGAGCTGATCGTCCGTTGCCGGCACGAGCAGCTCGAAGAGGAACTTACGGTCGTGCTCGTGAAGCCAGTCGGAGAGTCGCTTGAGGCGCTCGAGCTGGCGTTCGTTCATCTCGGTGTCCGGGTCGTCCGAGTTGTAGCGGACGAGCACCTTGGAGAAGTCCGGGTCGAACTTCTCGATGTGGTCGCCGAACTGGTCGCCGTACTCGAAGTCGAACTCGTTCTGGCCGCTCTTCTCGACCGGCATGGCGAGCTTGAGGCCGCGGCCGCGCGCCTGAGTCGGCACATCGGTGGGCGCGCCGAACTGCTCGTCCACCAGCGCGCCGGTGATGCCGGCCTCCGCGCCCTCGTCGAGCGCGTGCAGGAGACCCTCGAAGATCAGGTGCTTCGCGTCCGAGATCTTGCGCGTGTCCTCCTCAGTCGGAGCGCCCTCCAGGCCGAACCACTTCTTCTGGAAGGAGCCTCGATGGTCGAACGCGAGGATGAACAGCTTGCCGTCGTAGCCGGGATTCATGGACCGTCCTTCCGTCTTCTAACTCGATATGGGCGGGAGGTTATACCCGCCACCGTCGCGGATACGATGCCCGCGTGGAGCACCGATTCACGGGGCCCCCCTACACGATCGGCATAGAGGAAGAGCTGATGATCCTCGACGCCGAGACGCTCGACCTCTCGAACTCGATCGAGTCGATGCTCGAGGCGGTGCAGGGGGAAAACGGGCAGGTGAAGCCGGAGCTGATGGAGTCCGTGCTCGAGGTGGCCACCAATCCGTGCCGGAATACGCGCGAGGCCGGCACCGAGCTGCGCGAGCTCCGCGCGCGCGTGGCGGCGCTCGCCCGAGAGCGCGGCCTTGCGATCGGCGCCGCCGGAACGCACCCGTTCGCGATGTGGGAGGACCAGCGGATCGTCGCCCGCCCGCGCTACCGCGACCTCGTGGCGGCGCTGCGCTTCGTGGCTCGCCAGGAGCTCATTTTCGGCGTACACGTGCACGTGGGGGTGGACGATCCCGACAAGGCCATCCACGTGGCCAACGGCATGCGCGTGCACATGGGCATGCTGCTCGCGCTCTCGGCCAACTCGCCGTTCTGGCGAGCCGACGCCACCGGGCTGCTCTCCACCCGCACCCCGATCTTCCGCGCCTTCCCGCGCGTTGGCATCCCGCCGCGATATGACGACTTCGAGGACTACTCCCGCCGCGTGCAGTTCATGATCGACTCGCGCGCCATCGAGGACTACACATACCTCTGGTACGACGTGCGACCGCACCCGAACTTCGGCACGGTGGAGGTGCGGGTGATGGATTCACAGACCCGCGTGGAGCACACGCTCGCGCTGGCGGCGCTCGTGCAATGCCTCGTGAAGGAGCTGTGCGAGCACTTTGAAGAGGGCAGGGAACTGTCCCGCTACCCGTACGAGATGCTCGACGAGAACAAGTGGCTGGCCGCGCGCCACGGCCTCGAGGGCGAGCTCGTGGACCTGCCGGACAAGACCCGTGTGCCGACGCGGGAGCTCGTGCGCCGGGTGGTGGACCGCGTCCAGCACCACGCTGAGGAGCTCGGCTCCGCCGCCGAGCTCGAGGGAATCCACGACCTGCTCGACAAGGGCAACGGCGCGCACCGCCAGGTGGTGGTGTACGAGGCCAACCACGACCTGCACGAGGTCGCGCGCGAGATCGTGGAGGCCACGACGGGCTGATAGCGGCGGGGTATCCTCGTCCAAGTGAGCGAGCCCGGCCTCTTCGTGGTCTGCAAGAACTGCGGCTCTGAGGTCAGTCCGTATGTGACGGAGTGCCCTTATTGCGGCCAGCGCGTGCGCAAGCGTGCGCCGCGCCTCGACCGCGGCGAGCAGGGCGAGGAGACGCGCCGCAAGCGCCGCACCCGCAAGATGCCGTCGCTCGGGCGGATTCGCCGCGACGAGATCCCCGGCATCGCGCCCGACACGCGTCCATATGCCACGATCGCGCTCATCGCGCTCGCCATCGGGGCGAACATTGCGATCGCCACCGGCCAGGTGAGCTACTTCGATCTCGGCGCGGTGGTGCCCGGCCACGAGGAGGTGTGGCGCATGTTCGCCACGCCCTTCCTTCATGCCAATGCGGGCTACGAGCTGATCACGCTCGGCGCTGTCGCGATCTTCGGAACACATCTGGAACGGCGCTTCGGGCCGCCGGCGCCCGTGGTCCTCTTCCTGGCGTGCGGTGCGTTCGGCACCTGGGCGGGCATGCAGCTGAACGACTCCCACCTGCCGTTCGGCGCCAACGGCGCGGCGCTCGGGCTTCTCTGCGCCTGGCTTGTGGACGACCGGTTGGCCGCGCGGCGCGGCGAGGATCGCGGCAACGACATGATCGGCGTCGGCGTGATCGCCGCCGTGCTGCTGCTTCTGCCGCTGATGACGGTCCAGGCGAGCGCGATCGCCGCCATCGCCGGCGGCCTGCTCGGAGCGGTCCTGGCCGTGCCGCTGTCCGTGCTCGTCAGGCGCTGACGGCTATCCGGCCGGGCTCTCCGGACACGAGCCGCCCGATGCGCGTGCCCGGCCCGTCCGCCGCGGCGATCAGCAGCCCGCCGGAGGTCATCGCGTCGCACACGAGCCAGCGGAGCTCCTCCGGCACGCCAGGCGCCCAGTCCACGAACGGCTCCACCCATTCGCGGTTGCGGCGCGTCCCGCCCGCGATCGGCGGCTCGTCCGAACGGAGCAGGTCGAGCACCCCGTCGATCGCCGGCACGGCGCCGGCCTCGATCTCGGCGGCCACGCCGCTCGCGAGCGCCATCTCGTGAAGGTGCCCGAGCAGTCCGAAGCCGGTCACATCGGTCATCGCGCTCGCGCCGGTGGCAAGAGTGGCGGCATCGCGATTGAGCGTGGTCATGACCTCGATCGCCTCCGCCATGAGAGAGGAGTCGCCGCGCTTGGCGGCCGTCGAGGCCACGCCACCTCCCACCGGCTTCGTGAGATAGAGATCGTGGCCCGCGCGCGCGGTCGAGTTGCGCACGAGCTGATCGGGATGCACGCGTCCGGTCACGGCCATTCCGTACTTCGGCTCCGAGTCGTCGATCGAATGGCCCCCCACGATCGCCACGCCCGCGGCCGCCGCCGCCTCCTGGCCGCCGCGGAGGATCTCGCGCAGGACGTCGCCGCCCAGCTCCTCGAGCGAATAGGCGACGAGGTTGAGCGCTGTGAGCGGCTCGCCGCCCATCGCGTAGATGTCCGATAGCGCGTTGGTGGCGGCGATGCGGCCGAAGTCGAACGGGTCGTCCACGATCGGAGTGAAGAAGTCGACGGTCGTGAGGATCGCCAGGTCGTCGGCCACTCGGTAGGCCGCGGCGTCATCGGCGGTGTCCGAGCCGACCAGCACGTTGGGGTCGTCCGGCCGCGGCAGCTCGGCGAGCAGCGGGTGCAGCTCGGCCGGCGAGAGCTTGCACGCGCAGCCGGCGCCGTGCGAGAGGGACGTGAGCCGGACGGTTTCCAAGACCTACCTATTATCCGCCAGGTGCCCGAGCGCCAGTTCACGGAGGCGGAGTTGCTTGCCGCCCTCGAGCAGCTCACGCCGGAGCGGTTTCAGGAGTGGGAGGCGCGGATAGCGCAGATGGCGCCGGAGCTTCAGCGCACCATCGTGCAGATCCTGCACGCGGGCGGCTGGTTCGACGAGGCGCACGACGCCGCCGTGCTCAAGGCGGCCACCACTCCCGATCAGGACGAGCGCCTCACCGCCGTCAAGACGCTGATGGCGGAGGAGACGCGCACCGTGATGTTCGTCGGCGTGGCCGTGGGCTGGGAGCTGGCGCGTGAGCTTGAAGGTTTCGAGTCAGACGACAGAGAAGGAGACTGAACATGGACATCCGCTTTCTCGGCCACGCTTGCTTCGAGCTGAGCGAAGGCGATACGCGCGTGCTGATCGATCCGTTCCTCACGGGCAATCCCAAGGCGGGCGCCGAGGCGTCCGAGATGAACCCCACCCACATCTTCCTGACGCACGGCCACGCCGACCACTACGGGGACGTGGTGGACATCGCAAAGCGCACGAACGCGCAGGTGGTGGCGATCGTCGAGATCGCGAATGAGCTCCAGGAGGAGGGCCTCGAGAACGTGGCGGATCCGAACATCGGCGGCACCGTCGAGTTCGACGGAGGCTGGGTGCGCCTCACGCCGGCGTGGCACACCTCGGAGACGCCGAAGGGCAAGGTGAACACGCCCGCCGGGCTCGTGATCAACCTGGGCGGCAAGACCGTGTACCACCTCGGCGACACGGGTCTCTTCTCCGACCTCCAGCTCGTGAAGGCGCGCGACAAGGTGGATGTCGCGCTCATGTGCATAGGCGGCCACTACACGATGGACCGCCATGACGCGGTGACGGCGGCCGAGTGGGTGGGTGCGGACACGGTGATCCCGTGCCACTACAACACCTTCCCGCCGATCGAAACCGACGACCAGGCGTTCAAGTCGGACGTGGAGTCGAAGACGTCCTCGACGGTCGTGATCCTCCAGCCGGGTGAGAGCCATTCGGTGTAGCGCCGCGCTGCTCGTGGCCGTCGTCGCCGCTCTCGCCGGGTGCGGGAGCGGGGGAGGGGCCGGCACCGCCACAACGGGCACCACGGCCACAACGGGCACACCGGTCACTTCGACGCCACCCCCAACGGCGCCGACCACCCCGACGCAGACCAGCACGTCACCCGAGGAGCAGCCAGGCGGTGCCGGCGACGAGACGCCGATCTCGACCCAGGCCCTGTTCACCGGCAAGGGCGGCGACATCACGCCGGCGACGATCAGGGTGCCGCCCTTCATCGCCGTGAAGGTCGTGCTCCATTCGGCCGACGGCCAGAACTACGGCATCGAGGTCGCACATCACGAGCTGAACGTCGACGGCAGCAATCCCACGGCGACCGTCAAGCTCTCCGGACTACGCGCCGGAAAGCGTTACGAGGTGAACGTGACGGGGGCGCCGGAGACGCTCGCGATCGTGGCAAACGCCGAGCCCGGCCCGTAAGTTGGCCAGCCAGCCAGGGTCGGGTACGCTTGGCCAATGACTGACAGCGCCACCACCCGAACCGAGCGCGAGGACTTTCAGGCCACGAGCGATCCCGCGCTGCTCGAATCCGCCGACCGCGGAGATGCAAACCTCCTCAGCTACCGCCAGCTGTACGACCTGTGGGAGCGCCAGCAGTGGCGCACCCAGGACATCGACTTCAGCCAGGACCGCGCGGACTGGGAGAACTTCCCGGACGACGAGAAGTTCCAGCGCATGTACGGCCTCTCGTCGTTCTTCATCGGCGAGCAGAAGGTGGCCGAGGAGCTCGGGCCGATGATGCGCGCGGCGCCGACGGAGGAGATGCGCATCTTCCTCTGCACGCAGATCGCCGACGAGGCGCGGCACGTGGCGTTCTTCAACCGCTTCTACGAGGAGGTCGGCGTGCTCGAGTCGACCAACCTGCAGGACCGCCTGAAGGAGACGAGCGAGCACCTCAACCCGAAGTTCCACGATCTCTTCGACGACATGCTCCACACGCGTGTGGCGAAGCTCGCCCGCGATCCGGATGACCTCGAGACGCTGGTGGAGGCCGTCACGCTCTACCACATGGTGATCGAGGGGATGCTCGCCCTCACCGGCCAGCACTTCATCATCACCTACAACGAGGAGAACGGCACGCTGCCGGGCTTCGTGGAGGGCTTCAACAACGTCGCGCGCGACGAGCACCGCCACGTGGCGTTCGGCGCTCGCTTCCTGCGCGAGATGGCGCAGGCGGACACGAAGTACATGGAGGCCATCCAGCGCACGCTGATCGAATCCGGCCCCGCCGCCGACGGCGTGCTCACCCCGCCGTGGTACGAGGAGGGCATGGACCTCTTCGGCGTGAGCATCGAGGAGACGCGGGAGTTCGCGATGAAGGCGCTCGGCCGCCGCATGAAGGTCATCGGCCTCGCCGCGCCCGCGGCCTGATCATGTAGCTTCCCGAGCGTGGCTCGGGAGGTCACGTTCGAAGGCGACGGGTGCCGCTTCACGCTCGGCGTGGTGCGTTACGAGTTCGGAGACGACGTGCGCGGGGCGGAGGCCAACTGGCTGAAGGGCGGCGTGCGCCTCGAGCTCAGCGCAACCGGTGCGTTCCGCTGCTCGGTGCCGCTGATGCTGATGGCGGACGAGCTGAGCTACTTCCGCGACGACCTCGGACGCGTGCTCTCACGCCAGAAGGGCGTGGCCACGCTCGATACCGAGGAGGACTGCGTGAGCCTCATCGTCACGGTGATGCCGGGCAATTGCACCCTCGCGGGCTACGTGAAGTCGGAAGGCTTCGCGGCAATCAACTTCGAGGACATCGCCACGGACGAGGGCTCGCTGCGCGGCGCCCACGGGCAGCTGGTGGATCTCGTCCGCGAGTTCCCCGTCAGGGCGAACGTCTGAGGCGCTAGCCGATGCGGTCGCCGGGCTCGACGTCCTCGTCGGGCCTCAGGAGCACGACGCCCTTCTCGGGATCGATCGCGCCCATCACGAGCACCTCGGAATCGAAGGTCGCGATCCGCCGCGGCGGGAAGTTAACGACGCCGATCACGAGCCGTCCTTCGAGCTCCTCGCGCGTGTAATGCGTGATCTGTGCCGAGGAGCGCTTCACGCCCACCTCGGGCCCGAAGTCGATCTCGAGCTTCCACGCCGGGTTGCGCGCCTCCGGGAAATCCGAGACGGACAGCACGCGGCCCACGCGCATATCAATGCGCTGGAACTCCTCGAAGGTGGCCATGACGGCCGGGAGCCTAGACGGCGGGCCGCGCGATTACTGCCCGGAGGGCGGCGTGGCCGGATCCGGCTGGGTCTGCGTCTGGCCGGACGAGGGGTCGCTGTCCGACGGCGGCGGAGGCGGCGGAGTGGACGGATCGGTCGACGTGGGCGCCGGCTCGGTTGGATCCGTCGGAGTGGTCGGCGTGGGCTGGCTGCTCGAGGGCTGAGGCGTGCCGCCGATGGCGGTGGGGTCCCCCGTGGTGCCTGTCGGGCCGGTGCTGCCCTGCTGCGGAAGCGTGACGGTCGAGCCGCCCTGGTCTGTTTGCACCGGGGCGACGGGGGCGGCCGGCGTGGTAGTCGTGGCGGCGGGCGCCTGAGCGGGCTGCGCCGGCGCCTTCTGCGCGGCGGTGTGCTGCTTGTGCTTCGCGGCCACGTGGCGGGCCCTGTGCACCGGCGCGGACACCTGCTGCGGCTGGGCTGCCACCACCTGGGGCTCCACCGGCGCGGCGTGCTGCGCCGGGGTCACGCTCGCCACCGCCGGATGCGCTGGATGCGAGGCGTGCTTCACCTCGACGGCGCCGGCCGTGACGATGGCCGCCGCGGCAAGACCGGCCGCGGCCTTGGTGGCCACGGCGCTCACGCCGGCGGAGATCATGCCGCCGGCGGTGGCGCCGCCCATGGCTCCGGCACCGGCGAGACCG